>NZ_JBEXLP010000010.1:0-140780 GCF_040610035.1 Streptomyces sp. NPDC004542 | reverse complement strand
CAGCGACCAGTGGGGCAACCTCACGGCCGGCCTGGACCTGATCCACCGGCTGGAGTCCTCGCCTCGGCCGGCTCCTCCCGGGCGACGGTGCCGCCGGCGGACCGGCTGCGGGGGGCCTGGCGGACCGTGGGCAGCGCGGGCCACCGGGACGGGACGTGCGGTCCGGCTGCCGGGCGCGGCCTCGTCCGGAATGCGCGCGGGTACGGCGGGCCGGGGCAGGCGCCCCGGGGGGGCCGCCGGGCGGCGGTGCGCGGCCCGGCGCTGATGGGGCGCGCACCGGGCGGGGACGTGTCCGGGTGCCGGGCGCGGCCTCGTCCGGGTTGCGGCGAGTGGCGGGGCCGGTTCAGGTCCAGGGCACGGCAATGCCGGCGCAGCTCCCCAGCTGCGCCGGCATCTGTGCCGTCCGCCGCACCCCCGTCCCCACGGGGTTTCATGGGTGGATGTCCCGGCCCGGACCGCTCTTCCGGGCCTGGGGTCGCCGCTCAGCGCCCCAGCACCACACCCACGGACGACGCCTGTGTGACCACTGCTTCCCAGCCGCCGAAGGCGTACACGAGCAGGGTCGCCAGGGGGAGGACCATCGCGGTCGCCACCAGGGGGTGGCGACGGCCGGTACGGCGGGGGCGCGCGGTGCGCCCCTGCGTGCGGATGAACGTCCGCGAAGCCGTGTGGGCCATGGTCCCTCTCCTGACCGTCTCGGTTGTCGTTGGCAGCGGCGGGTGTCTTGACCTCGGGGGACGAGTGCTGCACCCGCCGCTTGACCTCAAATCTAGGCGGCCGGGCGGCGGCGGTCGTCATGCCTTCGTACCGAATGACGGGCCTCCCGGAGGATGAGCCATGACCTGCGATGTACTCCTCTGGGTGGAGACGCGGCCCCGGGTCTCGGGGTCTTCCCGGAGGGGGCGTCCGAAGTGCCCCTGCTTTTCCGGGCCCAGCGCGTGACTTCACTCACTTCGAGCGCACCCCGCGGTACCGCCGCCTCCCCACGGCGAACCGCCCGGTCGGCCACCGCCCCGTACCTCCCCGTCGTGTCCCCCGCGTCCACGACCGTCTCCCCGCGGTCACCCTTCACGCGTCCAATCCCCCTCCGGGGACGGATGGTTGCGGGCGCCGCGCGGTCAAGGACACGGCTCGCGGCGGCTTGCCGGCCACTCCTCAAGTCTCCCGCCCGGCGCCGACAATCCATTGAGCCGAGAGGGCGCGGCCTCTGCGCGCAGCGGGCAGTGGAAACGTAAGCTGTGCCACGTCATACGGACCGGGCAGCGGGGATGAACATGGCGATGATGCGCCTGAGGCGCGAGGACCCGCGCGTCGTCGGCTCGTTCAGGCTTCACAGACGGCTCGGCGCGGGCGGGATGGGCGTTGTCTATCTGGGCTCGGACAAGAAGGGGCAGCGGGTCGCCCTGAAGGTCATCCGGCCGGACCTGGCGGAGGACCAGGAGTTCCGGTCCCGGTTCGCGCGTGAGGTCTCGGCGGCGCGGCGGATCAGGGGCGGGTGCACGGCCCGGCTGGTGGCGGCGGACCTGGAGGCGGACCGGCCGTGGTTCGCCACACAGTACGTGCCCGGTCCCTCCCTGCACGACAGGGTCGCCGACGAGGGCCCGCTCGGTGCTGCGGAGGCGGCCTCGATCGGGGCAGCCCTGTCCGAGGGTCTGGTCGCCGTGCACGAGGCGGGCGTGGTGCACCGGGACCTGAAGCCCTCCAACATCCTGCTGTCCCCGAAGGGGCCGCGGATCATCGACTTCGGCATCGCCTGGTCCACGGGGGCCTCGACGCTGACCCACGTCGGCACGGCGGTGGGCTCCCCCGGCTTCCTCGCGCCCGAGCAGGTGCGTGGCGCCGCGGTGACCCCGGCCACGGACGTGTTCTCGCTCGGGGCGACCCTGGCGTACGCCTCCGCCGGCGACTCCCCCTTCGGGCACGGCAGTTCCGAGGTGATGCTGTACCGGGTGGTGCACGAGGAGCCGCAGTTGCACGGTGTCCCGGACGCGCTCGCGCCGCTGGTCCGGGCCTGTCTGGCCAAGGATCCGGAGGAGCGTCCGACTACGCTCCAGCTGTCGCTGCGGCTGAAGGAGATCGCGGCGCGCGAGGCCCAGGACCTGGCCGACGTACGGCCGCCCGCGCCGCGCTCCGCGGAGGCGGACCGGCCGACCGGGCGGCTCGCCGATACCTACCCGGAGCCGCAGCGCACCCTGCGGCGTCCGCAGTCCTCGCCGGGCACTCCGCCACCGCGCGGCGGGGCTCCCGTGCGGGGCGGCGTCCCGTCGCGCGGTGGCGGTGTCCCGCGGGCCGGAGGTGTGCCGTCGCGGCCGGACACGGCCCGCACGGGCGGCACGCGGACGAACCCGGCCTCGCGCGGCACCCCCCGGCCCGGCGGCCGGCCCGTCCCGCGGGGCGGGGCGGGGCAGCGGCCGCGGCCCACGGGGACCGGGCGGCGGCCCGCCAACCCGCGGCTGCTGCGGCAACGGCTGTTCGTGTTCGTGGTGGTGACCCTGCTGGTCGCGCTCGGCATCGCGGCGGCCCAGGGATGTCAGGGCCCCGCGCACGGGCTCGGTGGAACCGGGAGCGTCGTCCACGCACCGCACACGCGCGTGGCCGGGCCGCCGCCGGACCTCACGGAGTAGCGAACGGTCCGAGGCCGGGCAGGCCACGCCGGACGACCGGGACCCGGTCCCCTCGTGCGCGGACGGCAACGATCGCGTCCCGCACGGCTGCTCCTACGCTTCCGGGCGGCCGGTGGCCACCGCGTAGAAGGCGACCGCGGCGGCCGCGCCCACGTTGAGGGAGTCGACGCCGTGGGACATCGGGATGCGCACCCATTCGTCGGCGGCGACCAGGGCCTGGGTGGACAGGCCCTCGCCCTCGGCGCCGAGCATGAGCGCGACGCGGTCCATCCGGTGCGGGGCCGCCTCGTCGAGGCTCCTCGCCTTCTCGTCCGGGGTGAGCGCGAGGAGGGTGAAGCCGGCCTCGCGGACCGAGTCCAGGCCCTTGGGCCAGGTCTCCAGACGGGCGTACGGGACGGAGAAGACGGCGCCCATCGAGACCTTCACGCTGCGGCGGTACAGCGGGTCGGCGCAGTCCGGGGAGAGCAGCACCGCGTCCATGCCGAGGGCGGCGGCCGACCGGAAGATCGCGCCGATGTTGGTGTGGTCGTTGACGGACTCCATGACCACGACCCGGCGCGCCGTGCGGAGCAGCTCGGCCGCCGTGGGCAGCGGCCGACGCTGCATGGAGGCGAGGGCGCCGCGGTGCACGTGGTAGCCGGTGACCTGTTCGGCGAGCTCGGGGCTGACCGCGTACACGGGCGCCGGGAGCTCGTCGATGACGTCGCGCATCACGTCGATCCACTTGGCCGAGAGCAGCATCGAGCGCATCTCGTAACCGGCTTCCTTGGCCCGCCGGATGACCTTCTCACCCTCGGCGATGAACAGGCCTTCGGCCGGTTCCCGTCTGCGCCGCAGCTCGACGTCGGTCAGGCCCGTGTAGTCACGCAGGCGCGGGTCGGCGGGGTCCTCAACGGTGATGAGATCGGCCACAGGGTGATACTGCCTTGTCCTGGGTGCGGTGCCAACGGCGCGGCACGAGTCGTGTTACCGGCGGTTACTGGCAGGCGGGCGCGGAGGGGTCCGCGCCCACGGCGACGACCCCTCCGACGACGATGACCGCCGGGGACCTCACCTCCTGGGCGCGCACGGCCTCCGCGACCGTGGCGAGCGTCGCGTCGACACGGCGCTGGGCGGCGGTCGTGCCCTCCTGGACCAGGGCGACGGGCGTCTTGGGGGACTTGCCGTGGGCGAGGAGCGTCTCGGCGATCTTCCCGATCTTGTCGACACCCATCAGGATCACGAGGGTGCCGGTCAGCTTCGCCAGCGACGGCCAGTCGACCAGGGAACGCTCGTCGTCGGGGGCGACATGCCCGCTGACCACCGTGAACTCGTGGGCGACACCCCGGTGGGTGACCGGGATGCCCGCCGCTGACGGCACCGAGATCGAGCTGGAGATGCCCGGCACGACCGTGCACGCGATCCCGGCCTCGGCGAGCGCCTGGACCTCTTCCATGCCCCGGCCGAAGACGTAGGGGTCGCCGCCCTTGAGCCGGACGACGGACTTTCCCTGCCTGGCGTGCTCGATCAGCGCGTTGTTGATGGCCTCCTGGGCCATGAACCGGCCGTACGGGATCTTCGCCGCGTCGATCACCTCGACGTGCGGCGGGAGTTCGGCGAGCAGGTCGCGCGGGCCGAGGCGGTCGGCGATCACGACGTCGGCCTCGGCGAGCAGACGCCGGCCGCGCACGGTGATCAGGTCCGGGTCGCCGGGGCCGCCGCCGACCAGCGCCACGCCGGGGGTGCGGGTGCGGTGGTGCGGGGCGACCAGGGTGCCGTCACGCAGACCCTCGACGACCGCGTCGCGGATCGCGGCGGTACGACGGGGGTCACGGCCGCGGGCGTCCGTGGTGAGCACGGCGACCGTGACGCCCTCGCTGTGACCGGTGGCCGGGGTCCAGGCGGTCGCCGCGTCGGCGTCGTCGGAGCGGACGCACCAGACGCGGTGGCGCTCCGCTTCGGCGGAGGCGGCGGTGTTGGCCTCGGCATCGCTGGTGGCGATCAGGGCGTACCAGGCGTCGGCGAGGTCACCCTCGGCGTAGGGCCGCCGCTCCCAGGTGATCTCGCCCGCGTCCGCCATGGCCTCGACCGACGGGGTGGCCGCCGGGGAGACGAGGAGGACGTCCGCGCCCGCCGCCACGAGGGCCGGCAGGCGGCGTTGGGCGACCTGGCCGCCGCCGAGGACGACCACACGGCGACCGGCGAGACGGAGGCCTACGGGGTAGGCGGGGTGTTCGGCCATGAGGGGGCGGCTCCTCGTGAGGGCGTGCGGTGGGCGCTGCGCCATCGGAGCGGCCCTGACGTGCGGATTTTAGGACGTGGGCGGGTCAGCCGGCTCGGGCGGTCCGGCAGCTGAACACCGGACCGCCCCTGCCGCGGCCGCTACTTCTCCGTGACCCCCGCCGAATCGAACGTCGCCACCTCGTGCATCGCCCGGGCCGTGCTCTGCACCAGCGGCAGGGCGAGCAGCGCGCCCGTGCCCTCGCCCAGGCGCAGGTCGAGGTCGACCAGGGGGCGCAGGCCCAGCTTGTTGAGGGCGGCCACGTGGCCGGGCTCGGCGCTGCGGTGGCCCGCGATGCAGGCCGCGAGGACCTCGGGGGCGATCGCGCGGGCGACCAGTGCGGCGGCACCGGCGCTGACGCCGTCCAGGATCACCGGCGTCCGCAGGGACGCGCCGCCGAGGAGCAGGCCGACCATGGCCGCGTGCTCGAAGCCGCCGATCGCGGCGAGGACGCCGATCGGGTCGGCCGGGTCCGGCTGGTGCAGGTCGAGGGCGCGGCGGACCACCTCGGTCTTGCGGGCCAGCGTCTCGTCGTTGATACCGGTGCCCCGGCCCGTCACCTCGGCCGGGTCCGCGCCCGTGTAGACGGAGATCAGCGCGGCGGACGCGGTGGTGTTCGCGATGCCCATCTCACCGGTGAGCAGCGCCTTGTTGCCGGCCGCCACCAGGTCGCGGGCCGTCTCGATGCCCACCTCGATGGCCTGCTTGGCCTCCTCGCGGGTCATCGCGGGGCCGGTGGTCATGTCCGACGTGCCCGCCCGGACCTTGCGGGGCAGGAGTCCGGGCGTGGCGGGCAGCTCGGCGGCGACGCCGACGTCGACGACGCAGACCTCGGCGCCCACCTGTCCGGCGAAGGCGTTGCAGACCGCTCCCCCGCCGAGGAAGTTGGCCACCATCTGCGCGGTGACCTCCTGCGGCCAGGGGGTGACGCCCTGGGCGTGCACGCCGTGGTCGCCGGCGAAGATCGCGACGGCGGCGGGCTCGGGGATCGGCGGCGGGCACTGGCGGGACAGGCCGGACAGCTGCGCGGAGATGATCTCCAGCATGCCGAGCGCGCCGGCCGGCTTGGTCATGCGCTTCTGCCGCTCCCAGGCCTCGCCGAGCGCCTTGGCGTCCAGCGGGCGGATCTGCGCGACGGTCTCGGCGAGCAGGTCGTGCGGGTCCTCGCCGGGCAGGGCGCGGCGGCCGTACGTCTCCTCGTGCACGACCCAGGACAGCGGGCGCCGCTTGGACCAGCCGGCCTGCATCAGCTCGGGCTCGTCCGGGAACTCGTCGACGTACCCGACGCACAGGTAGGCGATGACCTCCAGGTGCTCGGGCAGGCCCAGGGCACGGACCATCTCCCGCTCGTCGAAGAAGCTGACCCAGCCGACGCCGAGGCCCTCGGCGCGGGCGGCGAGCCAGAGGTTCTCCACCGCGAGCGCCGCGGAGTACGGCGCCATCTGCGGCTGGGTGTGCCGGCCCAGGGTGTGGCGGCCGCCGCGGGTCGGGTCGGCGGTGACGACGATGTTGACCGGCGTGTCGAGGATGGCCTCGATCTTCAGTTCCTTGAACTGCTTCGCCCGGCCCTTCGGCAGGGACTTGGCATAGGCGTCGCGCTGGCGCATGGCCAGTTCGTGCATGCTGCGCCGGGTCTCGGCGGACCGGATGACGACGAAGTCCCAGGGCTGCGAGTGACCCACGGAGGGTGCGGTGTGGGCCGCCTCCAGGACGCGGAGCAGCACCTCGTGCGGGATCGGGTCGCTGCGGAAGCCGTTGCGGATGTCGCGGCGCTCGCGCATCACCTTGAGCACGGCCTCGCGCTCGGCGTCGTCGTAGCCGGGCGCGGCCGGGCCGGTCGACCGCCGTGCCTCCGCCTCTTCGGCCGTGCTCTCCTCCTGCTCGGCGGCCCTGGTGTCGAGGTCCTCCGCCCGCTGTACGGCTTCGGGGCCGGGCGCCTCGTCCGGGTGCGCCGGCGCGAGGCCGGCCTCCCGGGGTGCGGGGACCGTGGCGACGGGCTCCGCCGGCCCCTCCTGCGGGACGACGAGGGGCTGCGGCGGAGTCGGGGTGGGGTGCGGGGCGGTGGGCACCGAGCCCTGCACGGGCACGAACCGGACCGGCGGCTGGTCCGGCCGCGCCTGCGCCGGCACGCTGCCGGGCGGCGCGGCGGCGGGGTCGGCGGGGGCCGGGGCCTGCTCGACGGCCGGGGCCGGGAGCTCGGCGACGGTTTCGGGCGCCTGGGCGTGCGCGGCGGCGGGCTCGTCCGCCGGCTCGGCGGGGGCCGTCTCCGGGGCGGGTCCGTCCTCGGCGTGGCCCGTGTCCTCGACGCCGGCCTCGGGGGTGTCCGGGGCCGCCGGGGTCTCCTCGGGGCCCTGGAGCCCGTGCTCGGGCTGCGCGTCCGATGGTTCGGCGGGCTGCTGCTCCGCCTGGTCGGCCTGCGGCTGCTCCGGCACGAGCGTGGTGGGCCGCGCCGGGTCGCCAGCCAGGGGGTGGCCGAGCTGCGGGCCCTGGACCTGGGCGGGGATGCCGGTGCCGGTGGGCGCCGTCGGTGCGGCCTCCGGAGCGGCCGGGGCCGGCTCCGCCTGCGGCGACTCCGGGGCGGCGGCGGGAGGCTGCGGGGGCTCGGCGGCGGACGCGGTGGGCGGGACGTGCGCGGCGGGCTCGGCGAGCAGGGCCGGGTCGGCCGGTTCCGGGGCGGGAGCGCCTGCCGGGGTGTCGGCGGGGACCTGCGGGGCCGGGTGGGCGTCCTGGGCCGGCGGGGCCGCCGGGTCCTGATCCGGTTCGGGCAGTTCCGTGCCGTTGACCGGCTCGACGCCCTCCGGGGCCTGCGGGCCTTCGGCGGTCGGTACGGCGTGGGCGGCTTCGGCGACCCCGGCGGCCTGCTGCTCCTCGGGAGCCGGGGCCTGGGCACCGGGCTCGGCAGCCTCCGCGGCTTCGGCGGTCCGCTCGGGCTCCGGGGACGGGACGGGAGCTTCCTGGCTCTGCGCCTCCCCCTGCGCCGGGGCGGGGGCGGCCTCCTCGGGCGCGGCCTCGTGAGCGGCCTCCGGGGCCCGCACGGCCGCCTCTCCGCTCTCGGGGCCCTCGGGTCCCGGCTCGGCCTGCGGGACGTGGCCGGCCTCGGGCTCGGTCTCGGGAGCCGGCGCGGCCTCACCGGCCCGCTGCCCGGCCTCGGCGGGCACGCCGTCAGGCACCGGAACGCCGTGCGCCATGTCCGGCGTCCAGGCGTCGGCTCCGGCGGCCACGTCCGGCACCGTCTCCTGCGCCACGTCCCGCGCCGCCACCTGGGCAGCCGCGTCAGCGGCGACCTCCGCCGTGGCACCTGCCATGGCGGCCTGCGTGGCGAGCCGGGCCACGGCGGCCTGGGCCGCCCCGGCGGGACCGGTCGCCGACTGGGCGGCCGGAGCGACCGTTGCGGCAGCCGGGGCCTGTGGGCTCACCTGTGCCACGGGCGCCGCCTGCGCCGCGCCCCACGGGGCCGCCCCCTGCGGGGCGAGGCCGCGCAGCGGCTGTGCGTCGAGGTACTCGGGGCCGGGGGCCGGCGGTCCGGGCTGCCGTACCGGCGCGCCGGCGGGGCCGCGGTCGGCGAGGGAGCGGACGGGGCTCGCGGAGGCGTCGGGGATCGGCGGGCCGAGGTGCAGCGGGCGCCGGGGGACCGCCGGGGCCGCCGCCGGGTCGTGCGGCACCGAGAGGATCGGGGACGGCGGGACGGACACGGGCCCCGAGTCGAGCGGGCGGACGCCGCCGAGGTCGACGGAGCCGCTGTCGCGTCCGTCCGTCTCGTGCGGACCCGGCTCGTGGACGGCCTCCAGGACCGGCTCGGGGGGAGGCGGCGGCACCTCGTTGCCCCATGCGCCCTGGGCGCCCGGCAGCAGCAGGTCTTCGTCCTCGGCGGTGGTCTCGGAGAGGTAGGTGTACGCGCCGTGCGCGGGAACGCCCGGCTGTTCCACCATGCCTGCGCTCTCCGGCAGCCCCTCGGCCGGGACCTGGCCGGTGTCCGTCATGCGTACCCCTCGCCCATCGGTTAGTGCTCCCTACGACCAGCTCACCCGGAACGGCGCACCGACCGCCCCGTAGTGAAGAACGAGCGTGCGTGCCCAGCGGCACGAACGGCCCGCCCGGAAAAGGCGACAAAGCCATTCAGTGGCATTCTCGCGGGCATGCCGCCGTCGTGACAGCTTGATCCGCGCCAGGCCGCTGTGGACTGCGCCACGTTGCGCGTCCTCAGGTTCCGCCGTACCACACCCACCCCAAACCGGGCGGGTTTTCCGGACATTGACGAACGAATCCCCGGACCACCCGATGCGGTACAACGATCGGCCAGCCTACCGCGCGTGGTACGACAAGCGGATCACGGGGCGCGCTCGGACAGGCTCGCCCACCGCCGCTCAACGAGGCGCTTGACGCCGCGGCAACTCCCCTGTGAGCAGGAACGCGACACTCCGCTCGGTCTCCGTCCAGGCCCGCGTGTCGAGTTCGACGGACTGCATGAGGGCGCACTCGACCCGGTAACCGTGCTCGGTCAGGTCCCGGCCGACGAGTTCGGCCGCGTCACGGGTCGCGGCGTGCGTGACGATGCGCTGCGGCCGGCGGTCGGCGACCGCGGAGACCACGGCCGCTCCCCCGCCGCCGACGCGGACGACGTCCGGTTCGGGCAGGTTCTCCAGGACGTGCGGGGCGGTGCCGCACACGATCTGGACCTGCACTCCGAAGCGCCGTGCGGCCGTCTCGGTGCGCGCGCAGGCCTCCGGATCCCGGTCGACGGCGATGACGGCGGCGCCGGGGCGCCCGGCCTCCGTGGCGAACGCGCCGCCGCCACAGCCGATGTCCCACACCAGGTCGCCGACGCGCGGTCCGAGGCGCGCGAGTTGGGCGGCGCGGAGCAGGCCCGTCTCCCCTTCGCCGAGCCCGCCGCCGTACGTCTCGTCGGGCAGCACCCAGCCGCGCGGGCCGGTGCCCGGTTCAGGTCCGGCGATCCAGCCGTCCCCCGGGGCGACGGGACCGGCCGGGCCGCCGATGACGATGACGACGTTGGGGTCGCGCCAGGTGTGGTCGGCGGCCTTGTCGGAGGTGACGACCGAGACCTGCTCGCGTTCGGTGCCCAGTTCCTCGCAGATGACGAAGGTGCGGTGGACGCCTTCCAGGAGCAGACCGAGTTCGGCGGGGCCGGCGCCGGGCGAGGTGAGGACGGCGACCTTGGTGTGGGCGCGGCACACGTTCACCGCGCGTCGCAGGGTGCGCCGGTGCGCGACGACCACCTGGGCGTCGTCCCAGGGCATGCCCGCCCGGGCGAAGGCGGCGGCCACGGAGGAGACGGCGGGTACGACCTCGACCTCGAGGCCGAACTCCGGTGCGCGCAAGGTCCGTACGACGCCGAAGAAGCCGGGGTCGCCGTCGGCGAACACGACCGCGGTGCCGCGGTGGGCGGCGATGCGGCGGGCGGCGAGGGCGACGCTGCCGAGGCGGACACGCTCGGCAGTGTGGGGGACCTCGGGGAGCTCCAGGTGGTGGGCCGCGCCCGCCACGAGGGTGGCGGCGCCGAGCGCGGAACGTGCCGCGTCCGTCAGCGGCGAGCCGTCCCAGCCGATCACCGTGACCCGGTCGGCCATCGTCGTCAGTCTCCAGGTCTTCGCAGGTCGTCAGCGTACGGGTGCCCACAGTCGGGTCCCGTGAGACTACCTGGTGGAGCCGTCGGGCGCGCGACGGGCGGTGTCGCCCTGGGACCTGTCCGGTCCGTACCCCGTCAGATCCAGCCGGATCCAGCCGGATCCAGCCAGTTCAACTCGGTTTCAGTCAGTTCCAGTCGGAGAACGACGTGAAACCGCGGGTATCGGCGAGCCGTTCGCCCGCGCCCTCCAGGTCCTCCGGGAGCAGGCTCCACACGATGAAGTCGGTGCGGACGTCGGTCCAGATGCCGTCCTCGCCGCGGACGTGGGCTATGCAGGCGTTGCGCAGCACGCCCTCGCTGATGCAGCCGATCTTCTGCGCGACCTGCTGGGAGGCCGTGTTGCCGGCGGCCGTGCGCAGTTCGACGCGCTCGAACTTCTGGTCGCCGAGCAGCCATTGGGCGGTGGCGAGGGCGGCCTCGGAGGCGTAGCCCTCGCCGCGGGCCCAGGGGGCGATGACGTACGACAGTTCGGTCGACCGCACGTGCCAGTTGGTCTTGGCCAACTGGACGACGCCCACCAGGCGCTGGGTGAGGAACTCGGTGACCGCGAGGTCGAGGCCGCGGCCCGCCGCGCGCTCGGTGGGGGCGTACTCGGTGATCCAGCGGCGCGCCTGGTCCTCGGTGTAGGGCTGGGGCACATCGGTCCAGGCCCCGACCTGCTCGTCGTTCATCATCTCGGCCAGGGCGGCCACGTCGTCCTCGTCGAGGGGCCGCAGCACCAACCGCTCCGTGCTGATGGAGATGCGGGGGAAGGTGCTAGTCATGCGCCGCTCCGTACACTTCGGGAAACCTTCACAGCCGTCAGGGCTCGCTGAACTGCCCAGCATGCAGCATGAAAGCACCGAACCGCACAACGGGGTCCACTCCCCGTGAGGATGCGGACCCCGTGCGTGGCGATATGGGATCAGAACGACGCGATGACCGAACCCTGGTACTTGTCCTCGATGAACTTCTTCACCTCGGGCGAGGTCAGGAGCTTCGCGAGCTTCTTCACGCGCGGGTCCTTCTCGTTGCCCTTCTTCACCGCGAGGAAGTTGCCGTACGGGTTGTTCTTCGCGGACTCCAGGACGAGGGCGTCCTGGGCGGGCTTCAGACCCGCGGAGATGGCGTAGTTGCCGTTGACCACCGCGGCGTCCACGTCGTCCAGGGAGCGCGGGGTCTGGGCCGCCTCGACCTCCTTGAACGTGAGGTTCTTGGGGTTCTTGGCGATGTCCTGCGGGGTCGCCTCGCTGCCGGTCCCGTCCTTGAGGGTGATGAGGCCGTTCGCGGCGAGCAGCTTGAGGGCACGCGCCTCGTTCACGGCGTCGTTCGGGACGGCGACGGTCGCGCCGCTCTTGAGGGCGTCGGCCTTCTTGACCTTGTGGGAGTACAGGCCGAGGGGCTCCAGGTGCACCGTGACGACGGGCACGATGTGAGTGCCGCGCTTCTTGTTGAAGTCGTCCAGGTAGGGCTGGTTCTGGAAGTAGTTGGCGTCGACCGAGCCGTCCTCGGTCGCCGTGTTCGGCACGACGTAGTCCTGGAACTCCTTGACCTGCAGGTCGAGACCCGCCTTCTTCGCCAGGTTGTCCTTGACGAAGTTCAGGATCTCGGCGTGCGGGGTGGGGCTGGCCGCGACGACCAGCGGGCCGCTGCGGTCGGCGGCGGAGGCGGAGTCCTTGCCCGAGCCGCAGGCGGTGAGCCCGAAGGTGAGGGCTCCGGCGGCGAGGACGGCAGTGGTGATCTTGGCGGTGTTACGCACGAAAAGTGCCTTTCCTGGAGTGATGCGGCCCCGCTGTGGGTGTGCGGGGAGTCTTCAGGGGGGGTTCAGGCGGCCTTGCTCACGTCGGGCGCCGCGGGTTCCTCGGCCTTCAGCAGGCGGAGCTTCGGCGCGGGACCGGAGCCGCCGCCGCGGCGGTGCAGGGACCGGGCCGCGTAGTCGCCGGCGAACTGGATGAGGGAGATGACGACGGCGAGGATCGCCACGGTGATCCACATCATCCGGGTCTCGAAGCGCTGGTAGCCGTAGCGGATGGCGATGTCGCCGAGGCCCCCGGCGCCGACCGTGCCGGCCATCGCGGAGTAGCCGATGAGCGCGACGATCGTGGTGGTGGTGCTGGAGATCAGGGAGGGCAGGGCCTCCGGCACGAGCACCTTGCGGACGACCGCCCAGGTGTTGCCGCCCATCGACTGCACGGCCTCGACGAGTCCGCCGTCCACTTCCCTGACGGCCGTCTCGACCAGGCGCGCGAAGAAGGGGATCGCGCCGATGGCGAGCGGCACGATGGCGGCCTCACGGCCGATGGTCGTCCCGGTGATCGAGCGCGTGACGTTCATCAGCGCCACCATCAGGATGATGAACGGCATGGACCGGGCGATGTTCACGATCTGCCCGATCACCTTGTTCGCGACGAGGTTCTGCAGCAGTCCGCCCCGGTCGGTGAGGACGAGCAGGATGCCGAGCGGAAGCCCGCCGACGACGGCGATCAACGTCGACCAGCCGACCATGTACAGGGTGTCCCCACACGCCTGGGCGAGCAGGGGCTGCATCTCGGACCAGTCAGCCGACGTCACTTGGCGCCTTCCTTCACACGTGCGGGCTCGTGTCCCTCGCCGCCGACGACGTCGATCCTGAGTCCCTGCTCGCGCAGAAAGCCGATCGGCACGACGTTGTCCTCGTAACGGCCGGGCAGTTCGATGCGCATGCGGCCGACCTGGAGGCCGCCGACGGTGTCGATGGCGGCGCCGAGGATCGATATGTCGATGTTGTAGGTGCGCGCGAGCCGGGAGACGACCGCCTGGGTGGCGGCCTCGCCCTGGAAGGTGACGTCCACGACGGTGCGGTCGGCGCCGGCGGCCTCGCCGCTCACCGGGAACAGTGCCGCGGCCAGTTCGGAACCCGGGGTGGCCAGCAGCTCGCTGACCGTGCCGGACTCGACGATGCGGCCCTTGTCCATGAGCGCGGCGGAGTCGCAGACCGCCTTCACCACGTCCATCTCGTGAGTGATGAGCAGGACGGTCAGCCCGAGCTGCCGGTTGAGGTCGCGCAGCAGCCCCAGGATCGAGCGGGTGGTCTCCGGGTCGAGGGCGCTGGTGGCCTCGTCGGACAGCAGCACCTTGGGGTCGCCGGCCAGGGCGCGGGCGATGCCGACGCGCTGCTTCTGGCCGCCGGAGAGCTGGGCGGGGTAGGCCGTGGCCTTGTCGGCGAGCCCCACCAGGTCGAGTAGGTCCAGTGCCTTGCGGGAACGTTCCTTCCCCGACAGGCCGAGGATCTCGAGCGGCAGCTCGACGTTGTCCTGGACGGTCCTCGAGGACAGCAGGTTGAAGTGCTGGAAGACCATGCCGATCCGGCTGCGGGCCCGGCGCAGCTCCCGGCCGGCGCGCGGTCCGCGCCCGGCGAGGGCGGTGAGGTCCTGCCCGGCGACGGTGACCGTGCCGGCGGTGGGACGCTCCAGCAGGTTGACGCAGCGGATCAGCGAGGACTTGCCGGCGCCGGACTGTCCGATGACGCCGTACACCTCGCCTTCGCGGACGTGCAGGTCGACGCCGTCGAGGGCGGTGACCTCCCGGCCGCGGGACCGGTAGACCTTGGTGAGGCCCGATGTGGTGATCACGTGGGTTTCCGTCACTGTCGAGTGCGCGGGCGTGGATGTGCCCGGGCACGGGTGCGTTCGTTCAGGGACGCGGCACGGTTCTCGCGGTGGCGATGGAACCGGGGGAGAACAGGTGCGCGAGGCGCGGCTCGGGCCACATACGGCTCACGGCGTACGGACGTGCCACGGCAGCTCGCTTCGGGGCGCGAGCTCGGGGGTGGTGCGGGGGCCCTCTAGAAGGCGCGCATTCGGCACATGCGACCCGTACAACGAGCACCGGGCGTCATGGTCGCCTCGGTCGCAAGGGTGCGGCAGCTCGTCGTGGTCATGCGATCAGTAAACCAGACGTACGGTCCTGACCGGCGACGCCTGTCCGCATGCTGGACACTCGTGGACAGTGATGGACGGGCGTGGAGAGGGGCCGGTGCGGGTTCAGCCGCGCATGGAAATCCGGACTCCCCCGTCGGTGACCTGCGCGGACAAAGCCGACAGGTTCTCGACCACCACGTCGGCGACCAGTTCGTGGGCCCGGTGCGTTGTGGTCAAGGCCACGGTGGTCATCCCGGCGGCACGCCCCGCCTGGAGCCCGGCCGGGGCGTCCTCGAAGACGACACAGCCGGCCGGGTCCACGCCGAGGCGGCGGGCGGCGAGCAGGTAGGGCTCGGGGTCGGGCTTGCCGCGCGTGATGTCGTCGGCGGCGATCAGCGTCTTGGGCCGGATGCCGACCGCGTCCAGCCGGGCCTCGGCGAGGCGCCGGGTGGCGGAGGTGACGACGGCCCACGCGTCGGCGGGCAGCGAGTCGAGGAAGTCCTCGGTGCCGGGCAGCAGGCGGACACCGCCGCCCGGCACGTCCTCGACCTCCAGCTGCTCGACCCGCGCGACGGCCTCCGGTACCAGGCCGGCGGGCAGCAGGTCGGCGACGATCTCCGCCGCGGGCCGTCCGTGCAGCTCGACCCGCCCGAACTCCTCGGCCGTGATCCCGTACTCCCGGGCCCACCGCGTCCAGCAGCGCTCCACGGAGTCGAGGGAGGAGACGAGGGTGCCGTCGTTGTCGAACAGGAGGGCTTGCGCGTGGATCGTCATGGGCCGGACCCTACGGGCCCCGCGCACCCCCGCCGACGGGCGGGCCCGCCCGCACCGGGCCGTTTGGTCCGTAATAGGGTCGCCGCATGCTCAATGCCCTGACGCTGGTGACCGGGGTCGCCGCGCTGTTGCTCGCCGCCTGGTGCGGGTGGGCCGCCTACCGGGATCAGCCGACCAAGGACTGGCACTTCATCGGGATGGCCGTGGTGTCCCTGCTGGCCGTGGCGCAGCTGGTGATCGGGATCGTGCAGCTGGCGCGGGGCGGGAAGCCGGAACAGGGCACGGCGATCTTCGTGGCGTATCTGCTGGGCGCGTTCGCGTGCGTGCCGGCCGCGGGGTTCATGTCACTGGCCGAGCGGACCCGCTGGGGCTCGGTGACGGCCGCCGCCGGCGGTGTGGTGCTGGCGGTGCTCGAGGTACGGCTCTATGACATCTGGGGAAGGTGACCATGGCCTGTGTGGAGGAGAAGCCGGCGCGGACGCGGCTCATCAGCGGGCCGGGGATGCTGCTCGTCTGGTTCTACGGCGTGATGGTCGTCGGCGCCGTGTCCCGCTCCGCCTACCAGATCGCGACCGACTTCGGCCGGGCCCCGCTCGCCTACACGCTGTCGGCGGTGGCGGGCCTGGTCTACGGCTTCATCACGTACACGCTGGTGCGCGGCGGGGAGACCGCCCGCAGGGCGGCACTGGTGTGCTGTGCCGCCGAGCTGGCAGGGGTCCTGGTCGTCGGAACCTGGACCCTGGTCGAGCCGTCGGCCTTCCCGGACGCGACCGTCTGGTCCGACTACGGGATGGGCTACGTCTTCATCCCGGTGCTGCTGCCGCTCTCCGCCCTGTACTGGCTGCGGCGGGCGCGCGCGGTCACGCGGTAGCCGCGTACGTTCCGGCCGGCTTCTCCAGGACGATCATCTCGACGCCGTCGGCCCCCTTGGACGTGCCCACCGCCTGGTAGCCGACCCGGCGGTACAGGCGGAGGTTGCCCTCGCTGCGGTGTCCGGTGTGCAGGCGGAACCTTGTGGCGCCGCGCTCCTGCTCCAGGGCCCCCTCCGCGGCGCGCAGCAGACGGGCGCCGATACCGTGGCCCTGCAGGCGCGGGTGGACACAGAGCTTGCCGATGTGGGCCGCGCCGTCCTCGCTGATCCGGCCGCGCACCGAGCCGACCACCTCCTCGCCGAGCCGGGCGACGAAGACGCAGTCGGAGGCGACCTCCTGGCGGACCGACTCGAGGCTCTGGACGAGCGCTTCGATGCGGTAGTTGCCGTACAGCGCGGCCTCACTCTGGAAACACAGGTACTGGAGTCTGAAGATCTGCTCCGCGTCCTGCTCGGTCGCCACCGAGATGGTCACGCTCATGCCCATGTGCGCACGCCTCCCGCTCACCTGATCACCGTCGTCCCCCACTCCTATCCCCGCACTTCACGGGCCGCAACCTCCGCCGCCAGCAATCGTCGAAGACATCCCAGACATCGGGAACGTTCCGGACCAAGACTGCCCTGTGAGATACCCAACTCCCCCGCGATCTCCCGGTAGGTGAGATCCCGCGACGACAGCAGGGCCTCCATCAGCCGCGGGCAGCGGCCCGGCAGCCGGCGCACCGCGTCGCGCAGGGCACGGCGCCGGGCGGCGGCGAGGGCCAGCCGCTCCGGGTCACGGTCGTGGCCGTCGGCCGGATCGCCCTCGTACGGCCGCTCGTGACGGGTCGTACGGCGGCTGCGGCGTGCCTCGGCACGGACGGCCCTGCGCAGCCAGCCCGGCGGATCGAGCGGTGGCCCGTCGGACTCCAGCCGCTCCAGGAGACGGAGCCAGACAGCCTGCTCCAGGTCACCCGGTTCGGCCCCGGCGGCGGACGCCTCGGCGAAGGCCTCGGCGGTCAGGAGCGGGCGCAGGGAGGCAACCAGGTCGTGCGTCATGTGCAGTGCGACGCGGCCGTCCCGGGGCAGGTTGCCGGGACGGCCGCGAGTTACCTCGAACGAGGTGGGGGCGGGTCATCCGTTGACGAAGTCCGCGCGGGCGAGCACACCGGTGTCGGCGTTGTCGGTGAACACCCCGTCGATGCCGGTCGCGAAGTACGTCCTGAACGCGCCGAAGGCGTCACCGTAGGCGTCCGCGCCGCTGCCCTTGCGGAACTCGGCCGGCAGGAAGGGGTTCTCGTTGCGCATGGTGTACGGGTGCAGGATCAGACCCACCGCGTGGGCGTCCTTGACCAGGGTGGTCGGCGTGGTGAGCCTGCCGCCGGCGTCCTTGGGGATGACCAGGTCCAGGGTCGGGCCGATGCCCTGCGCGTAACCGGCGATCTCCCTGAGGCCCTTCGGCGTGACGAGGTCGGCCACCGTGCGCGGGTCGCCGGCCTCGACGAAGTCCCAGGGACGGCTGCCCGCCGTGGAGAGGAGGACGACGAGGGGGTTGTCCACCAGGGTGTTCAGACGCTGGATGCTGCTCGGCTCGAAGGACTGCAGGATGACCGGCGAGGTCCGCTTGTCCTTGCCGTGCTTGCGCAGCAGCTTGGCCACCCGCTCCTCGAGACCGAGGCCGAGCCCGCGGAAGTAGCTGGGGTGCTTGGTCTCGGGGTAGATCCACACCTGCTTGCCGCGCCTGCGGGTCTGCTCGTCCTGCCATTTCAGGACCTCTTCGAAGGTGGGGATCTCCCAGCGTCCGTCGTAGAGGGTGTTGTGCGGCCGGTTGGCCGGGATGCGCTCGACGGCGCGCAGCGTCTTGAGTTCGGCGAGTGTGAAGTCCTCGGTGAACCAGCCGGTGGTGGAGACCCCGTCGATGACCTTGGTGGTCCTGCGGCCGGCGAACTCCGGGTGGGAGGCGACGTCCGTGGTGCCGCCGATCTCAGGCTCGTGGCGGCACACGAGGTGACCGTCCTTGGTGGGCACCAGGTCGCCCGCCTCGACGACGTCCGCGCCGAGGTCCAGGGCCAGCTGGTACGAGCCGAAGGTGTGCTCGGGCCGGTAGCCGCTGGCGCCGCGGTGTCCGATGATCGTCGGCACGGGCAGGCTCTTGAGGCCCCTGCCCCCGGCCGCCTGCGCCTCCGTGGCTCCGGCCGCGCCGGGCAGCCCGAGGACCGCTCCGCCCGCGCCGAGCACCGCGGCGCCGAGCAGCGCCCGCCGTCCGGTGCCGTGCGGCCGCGCGGCCGCGTCCCGCTCGCTCGGGATCTGACCGTTCGAGAGCTGTCCGTTCGAGTCCCGGGTTTCCATGAGGGCCCTCCTGCCGTGCGCCGTCGGTGCGGGCCGATGGTAGGGGCGTGGACATGACCCGTGGGAGACGCTGGCCCGAACAGGTGGGTGACGCCAGATGGCCGTATGCGGGGCGAGGTGTGACGATCCGTCGGCTTCGGCCGGCGGACCCCGGGTACCTGCCCAACAGGGCTCTGGAGCGAGGTCCGTCACATCGTCACGGAGGCGTCACGGGCAGCCGTCGGCGCGATGCCGCAGGTAAACCCGCGTCAACAATGCGTAAGACATCGGTGAACCGGACGCCCCCGACGTGCGCCGCGCGGCGAGCCGCGAGTATCGTCCTCACCTGCACATACACATATCCGGCCCCTTTGACATCGGAGGACCCGTTGTCCCGCTTCGCGCTCATCAAGGCAGTGCTCGGACCGATCATGCGCCTGATGTTCCGCCCACAGGTGGAGGGCGTGGAGCACATCCCGGGCGACGGCCCGGTCATCCTGGCGGGCAACCACCTCACGTTCATCGACTCGATCGTGCTGCCGCTGGTGACCAAGCGGCAGGTGTTCTTCATCGGCAAGGACGAGTACGTCACCGGCAGGGGCTTCAAGGGCCGGCTGATGGCCTGGTTCTTCACCGGCGTCGGCATGATCCCGGTGGACCGGGACGGCGCCAGCGGAGGCGTGGCCGCGCTGATGACCGGGCGGCGGATCCTGGAGGAGGGCAGGGTCTTCGGGATCTACCCGGAGGGCACCCGTTCGCCCGACGGACGTCTCTACCGGGGGCGGACGGGCATCGCCCGGCTCACCCTCATGACAGGGGCGCCGGTGGTGCCGTTCGCGATGATCGGCACGGACAAGCTGCAGCCCGGGGGGCGGGGTGTCCCGCGGCCCGGTCGCGTGACGGTCCGTTTCGGCGAGGCGATGGAGTTCTCGCGGTACGAGGGCATGGACCGGGACCGGTATGTGCTGCGGGCCGTGACCGACTCCGTCATGGCCGAGGTCATGCGGCTGTCGGGGCAGGAGTACGTGGACATGTATGCGACGAAGGCCAAGGCGGCCTAGAAGCCCGATGAAGATCTTGCTCCGGCCGCCCGGCTCACCCTGGATTGCCGGTAAATGTCAATCGCCGTGAACCGGTGCAAGCCTGGCGCGATTTCAAGATCTTCAGGACGCTTCCAGAGCGGCTTCGGCGGTTCGGCGGTGCGTCTCCGTGCGGGTGGAGGGGCGCGGCCGCCGGCCCCGCGCCCCTCTCGGGCGCTCCCGTCACCCGGCGTCTTCCAGGCGCCGGCCCTTCAGCAGGAACCACGCCCCCACCGCTGCCGCCAGCAGGACCACCGCGCCCGCGCCCGAGGCCAGGTGCAGGCCGTGGACGAAGGAGCCGCGGGCCGCGTCGAGGAGGGCTCCCGCCGCGTGCGGGGGCATGCCCGTCGACGCCTCCACCGCCGCGCCCAGTGACTCGTGCGCTCCCTCGGGCGTGCCTGCCGGGCCGGTGAAGTCGCGGTACGCGGCCGTCATGATCGAGCCGAGCAGGGCGATGCCGAGGGCGGCGCCGAGTTCGTAGGCCGTTTCGGAGACCGCGGAGGCGGCCCCCGCCTGGTCCTTGGGGACGCCGGCGAGGATGACGTCGGCGGTGACGGTGAAGGAGAAGCCCGCTCCGACGCCGACGACCAGGAGCGCGGCGCCGAGGGCCGGGTAGCCGGTCGACCGGCTCAGCGTCGTCAGCGCGGCCAGGGCGAGGCCCACGGCCGCGAGCCCGCCGCAGACCACGGCCCGGACCGAGAAGCGCCGGGCCGTGCGTCCCGCGACCAGACCGGCCGCCACCGCGCCGACGGCGGCGGGCAGTTCCGCGAGCCCGGCCTCGAACGGGCTCCTGTCCTGAACGAGTTGCAGGTACTGGGAGAGGAAGAACACCAGTCCGGACAGCCCGAGGACGGTGAGCAGGTCGGCCAGGACCGCGCCGCTGAAGCCCCGGTCGCGGAAGAGGCGCACGTCCAGCAGCGGGGCGGGGAGCGTGAGCTGGCGGCGCACGAACGCGTACAGGGCCGCCGCGCCCAGCAGGCCGACGCCGTCCGTCACACCGGTGAGGCCGTGGGCGGCGGCCTCCTTCACCGCGTACACCAGGGCGATCATGCCGACCAGGGACAGGACGACGCTGATCGGGTCCCAGGGGCCGGGGTCAGGGTTGCGGGACTCGGGGAGCGTGCGGATACCGACCACGACCAGGACGGCCATCACGGGCAGGTTGATCAGGAAGACCGAGCCCCACCAGAAGTGTTCGAGCAGGAGACCGCCCACGATGGGGCCGACCGCCGTGCCGGCGGAGGCGGTGGCGCCCCAGATGCCGACGGCGAGGCTGCGCTCGCGCGGGTCGTGGAAGAGGTTGCGGATCAGGGCCAGCGTGGCGGGCATCAGGGTGGCGCCCGCGACGCCGAGCAGCGCCCGTGCCAGGATCATCAGCTCCGGCGTCGTGGCGTAGGCGTTGAGGACGGAGATCGCGCCGAACACGGTGGCGCCGCCGAGCAGGATCCGCTTGCGGCCGATGCGGTCGCCGAGGCTGCCCATGGTGACCAGCAGGCCGGCGATGACGAACGAGTAGACGTCCCCGATCCACAGCAGCTGCGTGCCGGTCGGCTCGAGGTCCTCGCTGATGTACGGGGTGGCGAGGCCGAGGACGGTCGCGTCCACGGCCACGAGCAGCACGGCGAGCACGAGGACCGAGAGCGCGAGCCAGCGGCCCGGGCGCTCCTCCGTCTCCCGCGTCACTGACGCCGGCCGCAGGGTGCTGGTCATGATTCCTCTCTCCGGAGCGCACCGCCGAGCAACAGCTCGACGATCATGTGGTGGAAGTCCTTGGGGGCGCCCTTGCCGCTCTGCACCACCCAGACACCGGAGGCCAGCAGGCCGAAGAGCGCCTCGGTCAGCCAGGCCGGGGTGAGGTCGACGCGGAACTCGCCGCTGAGCCGGCCGCGCCGGAACAGGGCGGAGACGCGGTCGTCGATCCGGGACCAGCCCTCGTGCTGCTCCTCGCCCTCGAACAGCTGGTTCTCGGTGTAGAGGAAGGCGAGCAGTCCGGCGGCCGGTTCGATCTCCTTCACGAACCGGCGCAGGGCGTCCTGGGCCGGTCCCTCCTCGAGCCGCGCACTGTCCAGCGCGGCGTCGCACTCCTCGATGCCGAGCGCCTCCAGCGCCCGCACGAGCGCGTCGCGCCCGGCGAAGTGGCGGTGCAGGGTGGCGCGGCTGATCCCGGCGGCCCTGGCGACCTCGTCCATGGTCGCGGTGGACTTGCGGGTCAGCAGCGTGGCAGCGCTGCGCAGTACATGAGCACGGTCGACAGCCATGAGACGAGGATAGCGCATATGAGACATTGATGTCTCACACACGGCATGCGTGACTCATCGGGGCCTGTGGAACCGTTCATCGCCGCCGTGCCGCCGGCGGGGAGATCCGATCAGTGCCAGGGCAGCTGTCCGCGCCGCTCCCAGTACGCCTCCGGTTCCTCGACGAGTGTGGCCAGGCGGCTGAGCTGGTCCTCGTCGAGGTCCACGGCGGCGGCGTGCAGGTTGGAGGCGAGCTGGTTCAGGGTGGCCGCGCCGGAGAGGACCACCCCGGCCCACGGCCGGCACAGGACCAGCGCCAGGGCGACCGCGTCGCAGCCCAGGCCGGTCTGCGCGGCCACGGCCCTCAGTTCCTCGGGCGCGTGCGGCCCGGCGAGCCGGCCGTTGGCCATGCCCTCCTTGACGATCACGGTGAGCCCGGCCTCGTGCGCCTCGGCGAGCGCGGGGCCGGCGGAGGTCTCCAACGCGTTGTACGTCGACTGGACGGTACGGAAGAGGGGCTCGCCGTCGACGGTCACGGCGAGGGCGGCGCGGATGGCGTCGGCCTGCGCCGGGCCGCTGGTGGAGAAGCCGACGGTGAGGCCCTGCGCGGCGGCCTCGGCGAGCCGGGCGTGCAGTTCCTTGTCGGTGAGGGCGGGGCTGTCCGGGGTCACCGAGTGGATCTGGTAGAGGTCCAGCCGGTCGCCGAGCAGTCCGGCGGTCTCGGCGCGCTGCCGCTCGTAGGTGGCGAGGCTGTGGTCCTTGACCTCGTGCCGTTCGGCGTCGGTGGACCAGCCCGCGGTGTAGGTGTAGCCCCACTTGCTGCCGACGACGACGTCGTCGGCGTCCGGCCGGGCACTGAGCCAGCCGGCCAGGAACTCCTCGGAACGGCCGTAGGAGCGGGCCACGTCGAAGTACCGGACGCCCTGCGCGTAGGCGGCGTCCAGGAGCTGGTGGGTGCGCTCGCGCAGGGCTTCGACGGTCCGGTCCGCGGGGAGGTCCTGCTCACGGCCGAGGTTGAGGTAGCCGGGCCGGCCGACGGCGGCGAGGCCCAGCCCGATGTGGCAGGTGGGAGTCGTTGCTGCGGCCAGTCGGGCGAAGGGCATCGCGGGCTCCGTTCGGTCGGCTCCATCCGGCTCCGGACCAACGTAACCCGCGACGCCCCGGGCATGCGTGACGACCTGCTGCTCCGTGGCGTGCGCGCTTGCTTCCCCGTACGCTGCTGCCCGTCCGCCGCGTCCGCCGCGTCCGCTGCTTCGGGTCCGCTACTTCTTGGCGTCCGCCCACGCGTGCTGCGCCGCCACGTCCGCCTTGACCTCGGCCAGCTGGACGGCGACCGCGCTGGGGGCCGTACCGCCACGGCCGTTGCGGGAGGCCAGGGCGCCGGGCACGTTGAGGACCGAGCGGACCTCGGGGGTGAGGTGAGCGCTGATCTTGGCGAACTGCTCGTCCGTCAGCTCGTCCAGCTCCTTGCCCTCGCCCTCGGCCGCCTTCACGCACTCGCCGGCCACCTCGTGCGCGACGCGGAACGGCACACCCTGCTTGACCAGCCACTCCGCGATGTCGGTGGCGAGCGAGAAGCCGGCCGGGGCCAGCTCCTCCATGCGCTCGCGGTGGACGGTAAGGGTGGCGATCATGCCGGTGAACGCCGGGAGCAGTACCTCCAGTTGGTCGCAGGAGTCGAAGACCGGCTCCTTGTCCTCCTGGAGGTCGCGGTTGTAGGCGAGGGGCAGGGCCTTCAGCGTGGCCAGCAGCCCGGTGAGGTTGCCGATCAGCCGGCCGCTCTTGCCGCGCGCGAGCTCCGCGATGTCCGGGTTCTTCTTCTGCGGCATGATCGACGAGCCCGTGGAGAACGCGTCGTGCAGGGTCACGAAGGAGAACTCCTTCGTGTTCCAGATGATGATCTCCTCGGAGATCCGGGACAGGTTGACGCCGATCATGGCCGTGATGAAGGCGAACTCGGCGACGAAGTCCCGGGAGGCCGTGCCGTCGATGGAGTTGCCGACGCTGCCGTGCTCGAAGCCGAGGTCCTCGGCGACCGCCTCCGGGTCCAGGCCGAGGCTGCTGCCCGCCAGGGCGCCGGAGCCGTACGGCGACACCGCCGTCCGCTCGTCCCACTGGCGCAGCCGCTCGGCGTCCCGGGCGAGGGACTGCACATGGGCCAGGACGTGGTGGGCGAAGAGCACCGGCTGGGCGTGCTGCAGGTGGGTCCGGCCCGGCATCGCCACGTCCGGGTGGGCCTCGGCGAGACCGATCAGGGCGTCCTGGAGGTCGGCGACCAGGCCGCCGATGACGCGAGCGTGGTCGCGCAGGTACATCCGGAACAGGGTCGCCACCTGGTCGTTCCGGGAGCGGCCCGCGCGCAGCTTGCCGCCGAGGTCGGGGCCGAGGCGCTCCAGCAGGCCGCGCTCCAGGGCGGTGTGGACGTCCTCGTCGGCGATGGTGCCGGTGAAGTCGCCCGACGCCACGTCCGCCTCGAGCCGGTCGAGCCCGGCGATCATGCGCTGGAGCTCGTCCTCGGTGAGCAGCCCCGCCTTGTGCAGCACGCGCGCGTGGGCGCGGGAACCGGCGATGTCGTAGGGCGCGAGCCGCCAGTCGAAGTGGACGGACGCGGACAGCTTCGCCAGGGCCTCGGCGGGACCGTCGGCGAAACGGCCGCCCCAGAGCCGTACGTCACCGCTGTTGCTGCTCACTGCGTTGCTCCTCGAAGCTCTCGATGTACCACCGCCTCCCCACCCTTCCAGGTGAGGAGGCGGCTGTCAGGCTGATGCGCGCGAGGTGACCCGGCGGTCCTACGCCAGGTCCCGCTTGGCCGCGATCTTCGACGACAGGCTGTAGATGTCGATGAAGCCCTTGGCCGCGGCCTGGTCGAAGGTGTCGCCGGTGTCGTAGGTGGCGAGGTTGAAGTCGTACAGGGACGACTCGGAGCGCCGGCCGGTGACGACCGCGCGGCCGCCGTGCAGGGTCATGCGGATGTCACCGCTGACGTGCTGGTTGGCCTCGTTGATGAAGCCGTCGAGGGCGCGCTTGAGCGGGGAGAACCACTGGCCGTCGTAGACCAGTTCGCCCCAGCGCTGCTCGACCTGCCGCTTGTAGCGGGCGAGCTCGCGCTCGACGGTGACGTTCTCCAACTCCTGGTGGGCGGTGATCAGGGCGATCGCGCCGGGGGCCTCGTACACCTCGCGGGACTTGATGCCGACGAGGCGGTCCTCGACCATGTCGATCCGGCCGATGCCCTGGGCGCCGGCGCGCTCGTTGAGCTGCTGGATGGCCTGGAGGACCGTGACGGGCTTGCCGTCGATGGCGACCGGGACGCCCTCCTTGAAGGTGATGACCACCTCGTCGGCCTCGCGCGGGACGGCCGGGTTGGAGGTGTACTCGTAGATGTCCTCGATCGGGGCGTTCCAGATGTCCTCCAGGAAGCCCGTCTCGACCGCGCGTCCGAAGACGTTCTGGTCGATGGAGTACGGGGACTTCTTGGTGGTGGCGATCGGGAGCTGCTTCGCCTCGCAGAAGGCGATCGCCTTGTCCCGGGTCATCGCGTAGTCGCGGACCGGGGCGATGCACTTGAGGTCCGGGGCGAGGGCGACGATGCCGGCCTCGAAGCGGACCTGGTCGTTGCCCTTGCCGGTGCAGCCGTGGGCGACCGTGGTGGCGCCGTGCTTCTTGGCGGCGGCGACGAGATGCTTGACGATCGTCGGCCGGGACAGGGCGGAGACCAGCGGGTAGCGGTCCATGTAGAGGGCGTTGGCCTTGATCGCCGGGAGGCAGTACTCGTCGGCGAACTCGTCCTTGGCGTCCGCGACCTCGGCCTCGACGGCGCCGCACGCGAGCGCGCGCTTGCGGATGACGTCCAGGTCCTCGCCGCCCTGGCCGACGTCGACCGCAACGGCGATGACCTCGGCGCCCGTCTCCTCGGCGATCCAGCCGATGGCGACGGAGGTGTCCAGACCGCCTGAGTAGGCGAGTACGACGCGCTCGGTCACGGGTTTCTCCTCACAGTGCATTCGCTGACATGCATGAGTATGCAGCACTCTGCATGATTCGTCAATCTCAAAGAGTTCTCCGGGCGCGTTGAACAAACGAAACCGCTTTCGCGTACTGATGACCGAACGCAGGCGCCGCGTTGGTAAACCCCACTCCTGACCCAAGCGAGGCATCCGCATGTCCAGGGCTCTTCCGAAGTACAACAAGCGTCGTGTGGCGATCATCGGCGGCGCTGCCGCCGTGGTCCTGTCCGGCGCGGTGATCGCCACCTCCGCGCTCGCCGGGACACCGGACAAGAGCAACAGCAACGGCGCCACCAACGCCCGCACCCTGGCCAGCCCCGGCACCATCACCTGCCCGGACGTCGCCTCCAAGCTGCCCGCGGTCCCGGCCTCCGCGAAGGCCGAGGTGGACCGCAACCTCACCCTGCTCCAGACGCAGATCGACGAGGCCAACAAGCGGCTGGTGGACACGGTCGGCCAGGGCGGTCCCAACTTCGTGAACAACGCCATCCTCGGCCCGCTGAAGGACAAGCGCGTCGCCACCGTCAACCGCATCGCCACGGCGATCGGCCGCACCGCCGCCAAGCCGACCGGCCTCGACTCCCTCGCGGCGTGCACCCTGAACGCCGGCGGCACCAACGCCAACGCCAACGCCAACGGAAATGCCAATGGCAACGCAAACGGCAACGCCAACGCGAACAACGGGGCCAACGCCTCCCAGAACGCGGGCGGCAACACCGGCAGCACCGCCGCCGGGGCGGCGGGCACCATCACCTGCCCCGACGTGAAGTCGAAGCTGCCCGCGATCCCCGCCTCCGCGCAGGCCGAGGTCGACCGCAACCTCACCCTGCTCCAGACGCAGATCGACGAGGCCAACAAGCGGCTGGTGGACACGGTCGGCCAGGGCGGCCCGAACTTCGTGCAGAACGCGATCCTCGGCCCGCTGGCCGACAAGCGGAAGTCCACGGTCGACCGCATCGCGATCGCCATCGGCCGGACGTCGACCAAGCCGACCGGGCTCGACTCCCTGGCCGCCTGCACGCTCAACAAGTGACGTGACAGGCAACCGAGGCCGCCCCGAACGAGCGCCGGCCGGGGCGGCCTCGGCCGCAGTGCGAAATTCTCGGCCGGGCGAGAGGAACGCGCGGACAATGACCACCCATGGGAAAGACCTATGAGCGCATAGACGGCAGGCTCCGCACGTTCATCGAGGAACAGCCCCTCTTCTTCACCGCGACCGCGCCCCTCGCCGGCGACGGCACGGTCAACCTCTCCCCCAAGGGCCTCAAGGGCTCCTTCGCGCTGCTCGACGAGCACACCGTGGCATACCTCGACTTCGCCGGGTCCAACGCGGAGACCATCGCCCACCTGCGGGAGAACGGGCGGATCACGCTGATGTGGTGCGCCTTCCAGGGCCGGCCGAACATCGTGCGGGTGCACGGCCGGGGCGAGCCGGTCTTCCGCGACGACCCCCGCTTCGGGGAACTGCTCGCCCGCTTCCCGGACATCGACCCGGACCCGCACGGCCTGCGCGCGATCATCGTCGTGCACGCCGAGCTCATCCGGGACACCTGCGGGTACGCGGTGCCCTTCATGACCTACGACGCGGACCGCGACCTGCACGGCAAGCGCTTCGCACGCGAGGACGACGCGTCGCTGGACGCGTACTTCCGGAAGAAGGACCACATAGCCACCAGCCTGGACGGACTACCCGGGCTGCCGTTGCCGCTGCCGCCGTCCAGCGTCTGAGTCATGCGCCCCGGTGTCGTCGCCCTCGCGTCCGCGTCCCTCCTCCTGCTCGGTGCCGCACCGTGCGGCGGACCCGGCCCGCTGCCCGCCCGGATGGCGGACACCGGCGGCGGCACCCAGCTGATCACGGCCGAGGCGCCGGGCGCCGGCTCCACGACGGGCAGGCTCCTCTGGTGGGACCTGCGGGACGGGCGGTGGAAGCGCGCGGGTTCCGCACCGGCGCGCTTCGGCGCGCGCGGACTCGTCGAGGGAGCCACCCGGACCCAGGGCACGGACACCACACCCACCGGCCTCTACGACCTGCCGTTCGCCTTCGGTACCGAGGCGGCGCCGGAGGGGACGAGGATTCCCTACCGCCCGGTCCACGCCGACTTGAGGACGCCATGCGGCGGATCCTGCGGTGGGTGGACCCCTCGCGCGGACCGCACATCGCCACGGGCACGCGGAGCGGGGAGCTGGCCCTCACCCGGTACTGACGTCGCCCAGCGGCAGCCGCACCGTGAACGTGGTGCTCCCCGGCCGGCTCTCCAGCCCCACCGTGCCGCCGTGCGCCTCCACCACCGCCGCCACGATCGACAGGCCCAGCCCCGCCCCACCGCCGGAGGCGTCCGTGCGGCGGCGGTGTTCGGCCCGGGTGAAACGTTCGAAGACGCCGGGCTGGACCTCCTCGGGGACGCCGGGACCGTCGTCGTGGACCCGCAGGCGGGCAGCCGCTGTGTCGGCCTCCAGGGACACCGACACCTTGGTGCCGACGGGGGTGTGCAGCCGGGCGTTGGCCAGCAGGTTGGCCAGCACCTGGTGGAGGCGGTGGGCGTCGCCGGTCACGGTCACCGGGTCCTCGGGGAGGTCCATGGACCAGCGGTGGTCCTGGCCGGCCGCGCGGGCGTCGGTGACGGCGTCGAGTACGAGGTGGGTGAGGTCGACGGGAAGGCGCTCCAGCGGGCGGCCGGCGTCCAGCCGGGCGAGCAGGAGCAGGTCGTCGACCATCTCACCCATGCGGGAGGACTCGGCGGCGATGCGCACCAGGGCCCTGGTGACCTCCGCCGGCACCGGCCCGGGGTGCAGCAGGGCGAGTTCCGCGTGGCCGCGCACCGAGGCGACCGGGGTGCGCAGCTCGTGGCTGGCGTCGGCCGCGAAGCTGCGCAGCCGCTCCTCGCTGGCGTGCCGTTTGGTCAGGGCGTCCTCGACGTGGCGCAGCATACGGTTGAAGGCCGCCGCCACCTGGCCCACCTCGCTGTGCGGGTCGGCCTCGGGGGCGCGCGGCGGCAGGGCGACCTCGCCGCTGGCGAGCGGCAGCTCGCTGACGCGGGCGGCGGTCGCCGCGACCCGGCTCAGCGGTCTGAGCGACCAGCGCACCCAGAGCGCGCCGGCCACGCCGGTGGCCGCGAGGGCGAGTCCGAAGACGATCCCGGCGACCAGTTCCAGGCGGTGGACGGCGGCCTCCACGGGCTCCAGGGGCAGCCCGGTGATCAGGACGTCACCGTCGATGCCCTGGATCGCGACGACCCGGTAGCCGTGCAGCACGGTGAGGTGGAGACTGCGCCCCTTGCCGTCGGTGCCGACCGACGCGAGCTCCGCGCCGTCCCTCTCGGTCAGCTTGTCGGTGACGTACTGGATGCCGCCGGGGCGGACGACCGCCGCGTTGGTGACCTGGCCGTTCACCAGCCGTGCGCCGAACGTGCCCGTCGCCTGCCTGCGGTCGTCGCCGTGCTCGTCGCCGTCGTGGTCGTCCAGCAGCCGGCCGCCGTGCTCGAGGCTCGCCGGGAACCGGGTGCCGACCTGTTCGAGCTGCTGGTCGAGGCGCTGGGTGAGGAAGCCGTTGAGCTCGAACACCGCGGCCAGCCCGACCGCGGCGCAGCTGACGGCCAGCAGCACCACCAGTCCGACGGTGAGCCGGGCCCGCAGGGTGCGGGGACGCGGCAGGCGGAGGAACCTCACTTGACCACCGGCTTGAGCACGTAGCCCGCCCCGCGCACCGTGTGGATCATGGGCTCGCGGCCCGCGTCCACCTTCTTGCGCAGGTAGGAGATGTACAGCTCGACGACGTGGGCGCGGCCGCCGAAGTCGTAGGACCACACCCGGTCGAGGATCTGCGCCTTGCTGAGCACCCGGCGCGGGTTGCGCATCAGGAACCGCAGCAGCTCGAACTCGGTCGGGGACAGCTCGATCAGCTCTCCGCCCCGGGTCACCTCGCGGGACTCCTCGTCCATGACCAGGTCGCCCACGATCAGCCGCGGTCCCTCGTCCAGCTGCCGGGCCATGCCGGCGCGGCGCAGCAGTCCGCGCACCCGGGCGACGACCTCCTCCAGGCTGAACGGCTTGGTGACGTAGTCGTCACCGCCCGCCGTGATGCCCGCGATGCGGTCCTCCACGGCGTCCCGGGCGGTGAGGAAGAGCACACAGACGTCGGGCTTCACCTGGTGCAGGGTGCGCAGCACGGCGAAGCCGTCGGTGTCCGGGAGCATCACGTCGAGGACGACGGCGTCGGGCAGCAGCTCGCGGGCGGCGGAGACGGCCGACGCGCCGTCCCCGGCCGCGCGCACCTCCCAGCCCTCGTAGCGCAGGGCGCCGGTGAGCACCTCGGCGAGGTCGGGGTCGTCGTCGACGACGAGGACGCGCAGCGCGGTGCCGTCGGGGCGGGTGAGGGCCGGGCGGCCGGAGCGGGTCATGTTCATCGCCCTTCCAGGATCGCCCCTGCCCGGGGTGGCCGATGTCCGGGGAAGCTCTGAGTTTCCTCTGAATGAGCTGATCCAGGGCTTGCTCAGAGCTGTCTCAGAGGTCCGCCGCGCACAGTTGCGTACCGAACGGCAGAAAGGACCCGACTCATGACGACCGTGTACGCGCAGCGGACGGCGCCGCCCGCGGTGCCCGCTCGCCGCAGTTCCCCGGCGGGCCCGTTGCTCGCCCTGCTCTGGGCGGGGGCGGCGGCCGTACTGGCCCTGTGGTGGACGGACACCGGCTCGGTGGTCGGCACCGCGGGCTGGCTGACCGGAGCCGGGCGGATCGCCGGGCTGCTGTGCGGGTACTCCTGCGCGGTGCTGGTCGGGCTGATGGCCCGGGTGCCGCTGCTGGAGCGCCGGATCGGCTCCGACCGGGTGGCCCGCTGGCACGCGATGGCGGGCCGGTACACGATCTGCCTGCTCCTCGCGCACGTCGTGCTGATCCTGGCCGGGTACGCCGCCCAGGACCGCGCCTCGCTCGTGCACGAGACAGTCACCGTGGTCATGGACTACCCGGACATGCTGAAGGCGACGGCCGGCACGGTGATCCTGTTCGCGGTGGGCATCACCTCCGCGCGGGCCGCGCGCCGCCGCACCAGCTACGAGTTCTGGTACTACGTGCACCTGCTCACCTACGCCGCCGTCTTCCTGGCCTTCTTCCACCAGCTGTCGCTCGGCAACGACTTCAACGGCAAGCCGCTGTCCACGGCCGCCTGGTACGCCCTGTACCTGGGCGTGGCGGCGCTGGTGCTCTGGTACCGGATCCTCACTCCGGTGCGGCTGAACCTGCGCCACCGGCTGCGGGTGGAGTCCGTGCACAAGGAGGCGCCGGGCGTGTACTCGGTGGTGGTGCGCGGGCGGCGGCTGGACGAGCTGGACGCGCGGGCGGGTCAGTTCTTCCGGTGGCGGTTCCTCGGCGACGGCATGGGCTGGGCGTCGACGCCGTACTCGCTGTCCGCGCCGCCCCGCCAGGACCTGCTGCGGATCACGGTCAAGGCGCTCGGCGACCACAGCGCGGCCGTCTCGCTGCTGCGCCCGGGCACCCGGGTGTGGGCGGAGGGCCCGTACGGCTCGATGACCGCCGACCGGGCCACCGCCCAGCGGTCGCTGCTGATCGCGGCCGGCGTCGGCATCACCCCGCTGCGGGCGCTGTTCGAGACGCTCCCCGGCGAGGTCACCCTCCTGTACCGGGCCCGTACGGCCGAGGACCTCGCCCTGGGCGGCGAGCTGGAGGCGATCGCGAACTGGCGCGGGGCGCGGGTGCTGTACGCGCTCAACGGACCGCACGGCGAGCGCCCGCACTTCACGGCGGAGGCTCTGGCCGCGTCGGTCCCGGGCCTGGCCCGGCACGACGTGTTCATCTGCGGCCCGCACGCCTTCGCCCAGGAGCTGTACCGGGAGCTCCGTGCCGCGGGGGTGCCGGACCGGCGCATCCACCACGAGTCGTTCGAACTGTGAGCAGGAGACACACGTGCACGCCTTGAAGAAGAACCGCCCCCTGCGCCGCATCGTGCTGGCCGGCGCCGCGACCGTCTCCGGGATGGTGCTGCTGCTGTCGCTGAAGCCGCACGACAGTCCCGGCCTCAGCGTGAGCGCGTCGTCCCCGGCGCCGTCGAGCAGTGCGAGCGCCTCTCCCGGCGGGTCGGGCTCGTCGTCGAGCGGGTCCTCGTCGAGCGGGTCCTCGTCGAGCGGGTCCTCGTCGAGCGGGTCTTCGTCGAGCGGGTCCGGCACGACCGGCACCAAGACCGCCACCGGTGACACGATCCAGACCCGTTGGGGTCCCGTCCAGGTGCGGGTCACCGTGAAGAACGGCAAGCTCACCGATGTGACCGCGGTCACCTACCCGACGGAGAACCCCCGCGACCAGGAGATCAACAGCTACGCCATACCCGAGCTGCGCCGCGAGGCGCTGGCCGCGCAGAGCGCGGACATCGACACCGTCTCGGGAGCCACCTACACCAGCGACGGTTACCGCCAGTCGCTCCAGTCCGCGCTGGATTCGGCGGGTTTCTGAACACTCCCGCGTCACGGCACGTACCTGTGGGCGCCAAGGGTCAAGTCCCCACGGAGGAACCGTGACCACCACGATCGCAGGCGGACGTGCCGCCCGCCGTCAGACGATGCGCCGCATCCGTCCGCGCCGCTCCCCGGCCGTCCCGCTGCTGATCGCCGTCTGGGCGGGCGCGGCGGGCGTGCTGTGGCTGTGGTGGCACAACACGCCGTCCATCGCCGATGACAACGGCAAGATCCTCAACGCCGGCCGGATCACCGGTCTGCTCGCCGGGTACCTGATGGCCCTGGTGGTGCTCCAGATGGCCCGGGTGCCCGCGCTGGAGCGCCGGGTGGGCTCCGACCGGGTGGCCCGCTGGCACGCGATGAGCGGCCGCTACACGCTCTGCCTGGTCTTCGCGCACGTCTTCCTCACCATGTGGGGCTACGCGCTCCAGGCGGGCAAGTCGCTCGGCGACATCGTCCAGCAGACCATCGACTCCATCAACCAGCTCCCGGACATGGGCAAGGCCGCCATCGGCACGGGCCTGTTCGTGGTCATCGGACTGACCTCGATCGGCGTGGTCCGCCGCAGGATGCCCTACGACTCCTGGTACCACGTGCACCTGCTCACGTACGGGGCGGTGTTCCTGACGTTCTGGCACCAGATCACCACCGGCAACGACTTCGCCCTGGAGCCGACCGCGAAGACCTTCTGGTACGGCCTGTACGGCACGGTCACGGCGCTGGTGGTCTGGTACCGGATCCTGACCCCGATCCGGCTGAACCTCCGTCACCGCATGCGGGTGGAGGCGGTCATCGAGGAGACACCGGGCATCGTGTCCGTGCTGATCGGCGGGCGGAAGCTGCACCGGATGGGCGCGGAGGCCGGGCAGTTCTTCCGGTGGCGGTTCCTGGCGCCGGGCATGCGGTTCAGCTCCCACCCGTACTCGCTGTCCGCGCCGCCCCGCCCGGACATGCTGCGGATCACGGTCAAGGCGATCGGTGACCACACCGCCCGGCTGCGCGAGCTGACGCCCGGCACCCGGGTGTGGGCCGAGGGCCCGTACGGCGCGATGACCGCCCAGCGCCGCAGCCGTGGCAAGGTGCTGCTGGTCGCGGGCGGGGTGGGCATCACCCCGATGCGCACGCTGTTCGAGACGCTGCCCGGCGGTGCCGGGGACATCACGCTCCTCTACCGCGCCAACACCACCCAGGACCTCGCCCTGTGGGACGAGCTGGCCGCCATCGCCAGGGAACGGGGCGCCCGGCTGATGTACGCGGTCAACAGCCCCGAGGGGGAGCGGCCGGACATCTCCGCGGAGAACCTCCAGCGGAAGATCCCGGACATCGAGAACCACGACGTCTTCATGTGCGGCCCGCCCGGGTTCGCGCAGGGAGTGTACGAAGCACTGCGCGGCGCGGGGGTTCCCGCCCGCCGCATCCATCACGAGTCGTTCGAGATGTGAGCGACGGGAACCGTCGGGAACACCACGCCAAGACCAGGAGCCCAGGAACGATGAGGAAGAGCCACCCCATTCGGCGCGTCGTGCTCGCCACCGCCGCCACCGTGTCCGGTGTCGTGCTGCTGCTGTCGCTGAAGCCGGCCTCGGACCCGGCCTCCGCGTCGGCGGCCGGCGCGGCCCCGCAGCAGACGGCGGCGGGGCAGGAGTCCCCGCAGGGCGGCGCGGCCGCCGCCGGGACCAGCACCGTCACCGGTGACGTGGCGCAGACCCAGTACGGCCCGGTCCAGGTCCGCCTCACGGTCGCGAACGGCAAGATCACCAAGGCCGAGGCGGTCCAGGCCCCCAAGGGCGGTACCAGCGACCAGAAGACCGCGCTGTCCGTGCCCAAGCTCAACCAGGAAGCCGTGGCGGCGCAGAACGCCGACATCGACTCGGTCTCCGGGGCGACGTACACCAGCACCGGGTACAAGAAGTCGCTGCAGTCGGCGCTGGACAAGGTGAAGGCCTCGGCCGCGCAGAGCGGCGGCGGTTCGTCGTCCTCCGGTGGTGCCGCGCAGGCCGCCGGCGCCTTCACCGGCAAGGCCGCCCAGACCCAGTACGGGCCCGTCCAGGTCCGGATCACGGTCACCAACGGCAAGATCACCAAGGCCGAGGCGGTCCAGGCCCCCAAGGGCGGCCTCAGCGACCAGAAGACCGCACTGTCCGTGCCCCAGCTCAACCAGGAAGCCGTGGCGGCCGGGAGCGCCGACATCGACTCCGTCTCGGGCGCGACCTACACCAGCACCGGCTACAAGCAGTCCCTCCAGTCCGCACTGGACCAGGTGAAGACGTCGTCGGCGCACAGCGGCGGGGGTTCGTCGTCCTCCGGTGGTGCCGCGCAGGCCGCCGGCACCTTCACCGGCAAGGCCGCCCAGACCCAGTACGGGCCCGTCCAGGTCCGGATCACGGTCACCAACGGCAAGATCACCAAGGCCGAGGCGGTCCAGGCCCCCAAGGGCGGCCTCAGCGACCAGAAGACCGCACTGTCCGTGCCCCAGCTCAACCAGGAAGCCGTGGCGGCCGGGAGCGCCGACATCGACTCCGTCTCGGGCGCGACCTACACCAGCACCGGCTACAAACAGTCCCTGCAGTCCGCACTGGACCAGGCCGGTGGCTGACACGATGGCGGAATCGCCGGGAGCTCCCGCCGTGGTGCGTCACGCGGAGGAGGTCATGGGGACGGTCTTCTCCTTCGACGTCCGCGGCGGGGAACCGCATGCCGTGCGCGCGGCCCTCGACGAGGCGATCGCCGGACTGCACCGGGTCGACGAGGTGTTCAGCACCTACCGCGAGGACAGCCAGGTGTCACGGCTGGCGCGCGGCGAGGTGACCGTGGCGGGCTGCGATCCCGAGGTCGCCGAGGTGCTCGGACTCGGAGCCGAGGCGGAGCGGGCGAGCGGCGGCTGGTTCAGCATGACGTACGGGGGGCGGCTGGACCCGACCGGCATCGTCAAGGGCTGGGCCGCGGAGCGCTGCGCGCGCCGGATCGCGGAGGCGGCCGGGGTGACCGGGGTGAGCGTCAACGGCGGTGGGGACGTCCAGATGCTCGGCGCGCCCGAGCCGCACCGGCCCTGGCGGGTCGGGGTGTCGGACCCGCTGCGGCCCGGTGGTCTGGCGGCGGTGGTCTCTTCCGCCGGGGTGGAGGAGCTGGCCGTGGCCACGTCCGGTACGGCGGAGCGGGGCGCGCACATCGTGGACCCGCGGACCGGGAAGTCGGCGGTCACGGACCTCGTCGCGGTGACCGTCGTCGGGCCCCGGCTGACCTGGGCCGACTGCTGGGCCACGGCCGCGTTCGCGATGGGCTCCCGGGAAGGGCTGGCCTGGCTGGAGTCGCTGCCGGGCGTGGAGGCCCTGCTGATCACGGCGGGGGACGAGGTGCGCTGTACGGGGGGCCTGGCGGCGCGGCTCGGCTGAGCGGGCTTCCCAGCCGGCCGAAGTATCCACTCGGGCGGGGGTTTCACCGGCCCACGTCGGCGGAGTGCCACCCGCGGTCGACTACCGTACGCCCGCACTGCGTCGGCCGAACGCCCGGGCGGAGACCGGCCGCACCGGCCCGAGGAACGTGGGGAACCGCGCGATCAGCCCCCGCCCGCCCGCAATGTCGGCGCACCTCGGCCGGCCCCCCGCTCAGTGGCCGTTCTGAGCCAGTCTCAGCAAGTGATCCGCCAGGGCCTGCCCGCCCGTCGGCTCCCGGCTGATCAGCAGCAACGTGTCGTCACCGGCGATCGTCCCCAGGATGTCCTGCAGTTCCGCCTGGTCGATCGCCGAGGCGAGGAACTGCGCGGCCCCCGGAGGGGTCCGCAGGACCACCAGATTCGCCGAGGCCTCCGCGGAGATGAGCAGCTCCTGCGACAGGCGCCGCATCCGCTCCTCCTTCGCCGACTCCCCCAGCGGAGCGCGCGGCGTACGGAAACCGCCCTCGCTCGGCACCGCGTAGATGAGGTCGCCCTCGTTGTTGCGGATCTTCACCGCGTTCAGTTCGTCGAGGTCCCGGGAGAGCGTCGCCTGGGTGACGCTCAGCCCGTCGTCGGCGAGCAGCTTCGCCAGCTGGCTCTGCGAACGCACCGGCTGCCGGTTGAGGATGTCCACGATCCGGCGGTGGCGGGCGGTGCGGGTCTGCGGAACGGCGGGCCCCCCGGGCTGCTCGTGGTCCTGCGCCTGACTCATCGTCGTCTCATTCTCCGGATCGTCCGTCCCCGTGCGCCGCGTCGAGGATGCCGGGCAGCGCCCGGAGAAGGGCGTCCGCCTCGTCGTCGCCGAGGTTCAGCGGTGGCATCAGCCGGACGACGTCGGGGGCGGGCGCGTTCACCAGGAAACCGGCCTCCTGAGCCGCCTGCTGCACCTGGGGCGCGAGTGGCTCGGTGAGCACGATACCCAGGAGCAGGCCCGCGCCCCGGACATGGTCGGTCAACGCGTGGCCCAGTGCCTCGATCCCGCTGCGCAACTTCTCGCTCTGCCGCTTGACGTTCTCCAGCAGCCCGTCGTTCGCGATGGTGTCGAGCACGGCGAGTCCGGCGGCGCAGGCGACCGGGTTGCCCCCGAAGGTCGTCCCGTGCTGGCCCGGCCGGAGCAGTTCGGCGGCGCGGCCGAAGGCGACGGTGGCGCCGAGCGGCAGTCCGCCGCCGAGCCCCTTGGCGAGGGTCACGACGTCCGGCAGGACGCCCTCGTGGGCCTGGTACTCGAACCAGTTGCCGGTGCGCCCGACCCCGGTCTGCACCTCGTCGAGCACGAGCAGCGATCCGGTGGCGGCGGTGATCGCGCGGGCCGCTTTCAGGTATCCGGCGGGCGGGACCACGACCCCGTTCTCGCCCTGGATCGGCTCGATGACGACGAGCGCGGTCTCCTCGGTGACCGCGGCGGCCAGCGCCTGCGGGTCGCCGTACGGCACGTGGGTGACGTCGCCGGGCAGCGGCAGGAAGGGCTCCTGCTTGCCGGGCTGGCCGGTGAGCGCGAGGGCGCCCATCGTGCGGCCGTGGAAACCGCCCTGGGTGGCGACCATGTGGGTCCGCCCGGTCAGCCGGCCGATCTTGAAGGCGCCCTCGTTGGCCTCGGCGCCGGAGTTGCAGAAGAAGACCTTGCCGTCCCGGCCGAAGAGCTGCAGCAGCCGCTCGGCGAAGGCGACGGGCGGCTCGGCGACGAACAGGTTGGAGACGTGGCCGAGGGAGGCGATCTGCCTGCTCACGGCCTCGACGACGGCGGGGTGGGCGTGGCCGAGCGCGTTGACCGCGATGCCGCCGACGAAGTCGAGGTACTCGTTGCCGTCGGCGTCCCACAGCTTCGCGCCCGCGCCGCGCACGAGGGGCAGCCGCGGAGTGCCGTAGTTGTTCATGAGCGCGCCCTGCCAGCGCGCGGTCAGTTCCTCGTTGCTCATGACGGCTCCCCCTGGTGCTCGTCGGGCACGACCATCGTGCCGATGCCCTCGTCGGTGAAGATCTCCAGCAGGATCGAGTGCTGGACCCGGCCGTCGATGACGCGCGCCGTGTTCACGCCGCCCCGCACGGCGTGCAGGCAGCCCTCCATCTTCGGCACCATGCCGGAGGACAGCTCCGGCAGCAGCTTCTCCAGTTGCGAGGCGGTGAGGCGGCTGATCACCTCGTCGCTGTTCGGCCAGTCCTCGTAGAGGCCCTCGACGTCGGTGAGGACCATGAGGGTTTCGGCGCCCAGCGCCGCAGCGAGTGCCGCAGCCGCCGTATCAGCATTGACGTTGTAGACATGTCCGTCGTCCTGGGAGCGGGCGATCGACGAGACGACCGGGATGCGGCCGTCGGCGAGCAGGGCCTCGATGGCACCCGTGTCGATCTCGGTGATCTCGCCCACCCGCCCGATGTCGACCAGCTCGCCGTCGATCCGGGGCTGGTGCCGGGTGGCGGTGATGGTGTGGGCGTCCTCGCCGGTGAGGCCGACGGCGAGCGGCCCGTGCTGGTTGAGCAGCCCGACCAGTTCGCGCTGCACCTGCCCGGCGAGCACCATGCGAACGACGTCCATGGCGTCCTCGGTGGTGACGCGCAGGCCGGCCTTGAACTCGCTGACGATGCCGTGCTTGTCGAGGGCGGCGCTGATCTGCGGGCCGCCGCCGTGCACGACGACGGGCTTGAGTCCGGCGTGGTGCAGGAAGACGACGTCCTGGGCGAACGCGGCCTTCAGCTCCTCGTCGACCATGGCGTTGCCGCCGAACTTGATGACGACGGTCTTGCCGTTGTGCCGGACCAGCCAGGGCAGCGCCTCGATCAGGATCTGGGCCTTGGGCAGGGCGGTGTGTTTCCTGGTCACATTGCTCATGACGAATAGGCGCTGTTCTCGTGGACGTACTCGGCGGTGAGGTCGTTGGTCCAGATGGTGGCGGTCTCGGAGCCGGCGGCGAGGTCGGCGACGATGTGCACCTCGCGGTAGCGCATGTCGACTTTCTCACGGTCCTCGCCGACTCCGCCGTTCTTGCAGACCCAGACGCCGTTGATGGCGACGTTGAGCCGGTCGGGTTCGAAGGCGGCGCCCGTGGTGCCGATCGCGGAGAGCACGCGGCCCCAGTTGGGGTCCTCACCGTGGATCGCGCACTTCAGGAGGTTGTTGCGGGCGATGGAGCGGCCCACTTCCACCGCGTCGTCCTCGCTGGCGGCATTGACCACCTCGACCTTGATGTCCTTGCTGGCACCCTCGGCGTCGCCGATGAGCTGCCGGCCCAGGTCGGCGCAGACGTCGGTCACGGCGGCGGCGAACTCCGCGTACTCGGGGGTGACCCCGGAGGCGCCGGAGGCGAGCAGCAGCACGGTGTCGTTGGTGGACATGCAGCCGTCGGAGTCGACCCGGTCGAAGGTGACCTTGGTGGCGGCCCGCAGGGCCGTGTCCAGGGTGGCGTCGTCCACGTCGGCGTCGGTGGTGAGGACGACCAGCATGGTGGCGAGGCCGGGTGCGAGCATGCCCGCGCCCTTGGCCATGCCGCCGACCGTCCAGCCGTCCCTGGTCACGACCGACGTCTTGTGGACGGTGTCGGTGGTCTTGATGGCGATGGCGGCCTTCTCACCGCCGTGCTCGGAGAGCTGGGCGGCGGCCTTCTCCACCCCCGGCAGCAGCTTGTCCATGGGCAGGAGCACACCGATGAGGCCGGTGGAGCAGACGGCCACCTCGATGGCGCCCCGGTCGAGGACCTCGGCGGCCTTCTCGGCGGTGGCGTGGGTGTCCTGGAAGCCCTTCGGCCCCGTACAGGCGTTGGCACCGCCGGAGTTGAGGACGACCGCCGACACCTGCCCGGCCCTCAGCACCTGCTCGGACCAGAGCACCGGTGCCGCCTTGACGCGGTTGGAGGTGAAGACGCCCGCGGCGGCGCGGCGCGGCCCGGTGTTGACCACGAGGGCCAGGTCCGGGTTGCCGTTCTCCTTGATCCCGGCGGCGATGCCCGCCGCCGTGAATCCCTTGGCTGCCGTGACACTCACGGTGCGACTCCGATCGTGGAAAGCCCGGTGGTCTCGTCGAGACCCAGGGCGAGGTTCATGCTCTGCACGGCACCGCCCGCGGTGCCCTTGGTCAGGTTGTCGATGGCGCTGATCGCGATGATGCGCCCCGCCGCCTCGTCGTACGCGACCTGCACCTGAACGGCGTTGGAACCCTGGACGGACGCGGTCGCGGGCCACTGCCCCTCGGGCAGGAGGTGGAGGTACGGCTCGTCGGCGAAGGCCTTCTGGTACGCGGCCCGCACGGACTCGGCGGTCACGCCGGGGACCGCCTTCGCACTGCAGGTGGCGAGGATCCCGCGGGACATCGGCGCGAGGGTGGGCGTGAAGGAGACGGTGACCCGCTCCCCCGCCGCCGCGCTGAGGTTCTGGATCATCTCGGGGGTGTGCCGGTGGCCGCCGCCGACACCGTACGGCGACATGGAGCCCATCACCTCGCTGCCCAGCAGGTGCGGCTTGGGTGCCTTGCCCGCGCCCGAGGTGCCGGAGGCGGCGACGATCACGGCCTCGGCCTCGGCGAGGTGGGCGGCGTAGGCCGGGAAGAGCGCGAGGGAGACGGCCGTCGGGTAGCAGCCGGGTACCGCGATGCGCTTGGACCCCTCCAGCGCGGCGCGGGCACCCGGCAGTTCGGGGAGGCCGTAGGGCCAGGTGCCGGCGTGCGGGGAGCCGTAGAACCGCTCCCAGTCGGCCGGGTCCTTCAGCCGGAAGTCGGCGCCCATGTCGATCACGAGCACCTCGGGTCCGAGCTGTTCGGCGACCGCGGCGGACTGCCCGTGCGGGAGGGCCAGGAAGACGACGTCGTGCCCGGCGAGGGCCTCGGGTGTGGTCTCGGTCAGCTCCCGGCCGGCCAGCGGCAGCAGGTGCGGCTGCAGCGCGCCGAGCCGCTGCCCGGCGTTGGAGTTGCCGGTCAGGGCACCGATCTCGACCTCGGGGTGCGCGAGGAGCAGCCGCAGGACCTCTCCGCCCGCGTATCCGCTCGCTCCGGCCACCGCCGCACGTACCGTCATGTCACCCTCCTCTGGATGGCATGACTATACGTTTCGCTGCACGTTTATGCAATGCCGTATCCGGCCGGCCCGCACAGCCACGCGGGGGCGCAGGCGGCCCCCGCGGGCGGGGAGCGCGGCTACCTCTGCTTGATCCGCAGGAAGGTGACGGAGTTCGCCGGGAAGGTGTACGTGAACCGGTCGGCGACCCCCGAGTAGGTGGACGTGACCGGCACGACCGGGGTGGCCGTCTCCGTGTTCACCGCGTCGGGCGCGGCGGCCAGGGTGGTCACCCGGGCCTTGGAGGACACCTCGGCACCGCCCAGGTCGATGGCCGTACGCGCCGCCGAGGACTGGGCGTTGACGACCTTGACGATCAGATCACCGGTCCTGGCGTCCCGGGTCACGACCTGCCGGAAGGGCTCGGCCGGCTTGTCGTCGGTGAAGCTCCCCCACTCCTGGCCGTCGAGGTAGAGGGTGACCTGCCGGCCGCGCACCTTGATGTCGACGTCGTAGGCACGGCCCGTCTCGATGGTTCCCGGCTTGGCGATCAGCGTGGACTTGCCGCCGTCCACGGCCTGTTCGACGGCGGTCTGGGTGTTGTTCCAGCCGCCCAGGTTCCACCAGTAGTAGGTGCCGGTGTCCTGGACGCCGAAGGCGACGAGGAAGCCCTCCTTGCCGGCCTTCTTGGTGGCCTTGACGTGCAGGTCGTAGTCGTGCCAGGCGGTGTCGCCGGCGGAGACCATGGTGTTCTCGGCGGCGGTGTCCGTCTGGACGTACTGCCCGTCCTGGACGCTCCAGCCGCCTGTTCCCGTGTGCGTCCACTTCGCGGCGTCGCCGGAGAAGTCGTCGGTGAACAGCGTGGTCCCGTCGGCGGCGGTCACCTCGACGTCGTCGTAGGCGGCGCTGGTGTTCCACGTGGACAGGCCCACGGCGCCGGTGATGGGGGCGAGCAGTGACGGTGTGCCGGTCGCCGTCGAGGGCACCACCCGGTCGCCGACGTTGTTCATGAAGAGCTTCTGGACCTCGTAGTCGGCCGAGCCCCAGGAGGCGTGGTTGTTGAACCACACCATGTCCGGGCTCCACTGGACGTAGTCCTCGTTGGCGAACAGCGGGGCGTAGGAGGCGAGTCGGACGACGTCCGCGTTGCGCTCCAGGCCGGTCATGTACGCGGCTTCGGCGAGGCCGTTCTTGAAGGCGTTGCCGCCGGAGGCGTACTCGCCCAGGAAGACCTTCGGGCCGCCCCGGTCGTAGGAGTCGTAGCGGTCGTTGTTCTGCAGGAACCACCGCGGGCTGTTGTAGTAGTGCTCGTCGACCATGTCGACCCGGGCGTCCCTGTTGAGCCGCCAGGCCGTGTCGAAGGTGGAGCCGGAGTCGTCCGGGCCGGCGTTGGAGATCACCTTCATGTACGGGTACTTCGCCTGGATGGCGGCGCGGAACCGCTGGAAGCGGGCGAAGAACTCGTCGGGGAGGTTCTCCTCGTTGCCGACCTCGATGTGGGTGAGGTGGAAGGGCCTGGGGTGGCCCATCCGCGCGCGCTTCTTGCCCCAGGCCGAGGTCACCGGGCCGTTGGCGAACTCGATGAGGTCGAGGGTGTCCTGGATGTGCCGTTCGAGCAGCGCGTCGTCGTCCACGGCCTTGTTCTGGCCGCAGCCGGTCACCAGGGCGGGGACGACGGGCAGGGGCATGGCTCCGATGTCCTCGGCGAAGCGGAAGTACTCGTAGTAGCCGAGGCCGTAGGACTGGTTGTAGCCCCAGAAGTTGGCGTTGGTCGCCCGCTGCTCCACCGGGCCGATGGTGTCCTTCCACTGGTAGGAGCGCTTGCGCTGCCAGCCGGAGGCCTCGCTGTAGTCCTGCATGGAGCCGGTGTTGACCAGGCAGCCGCCGGGGAAGCGCACGAAGCCGGGGTGCAGGGCGGCGACCTTCTCGGCGAGGTCCTTGCGCAGGCCGTTCGGCTCGTGCTTGTAGGTGTCGCGCGGGAACAGGGACACCATGTCGAGGGCCGCCGCGCCGGAGGCGGCGACGGTCAGGCGGCCGGTGGTGCTGGTACGGGTCGCGGTGAAGGTGGCCCTGTACTGGGCCCAGCCGCCCCGCACGGCCACCCTGCGGGCCGTCGCCAGCGGGCCGTCCGCGTCCTGGAGGGTGACGGTGAGGGTGGTGCCGCTCGCGGCGCGGGCCCACACCGAGAAGTCGTACTTCTGGCCCCGTCCGACGGCGATGCCGGTGTTGTATCCGGAGTTGGTGACCGACGCGTCCGCGTCCAGGGACAGGTAGTCGCGGTTGCGGTCGCCCAGCCGGCCGGAGTCGTTCACGACCCGCGCGCCACCGGAGACCGTCCAGGCGGTCAGCGGGGTGTACGACGTGTTGTCGTCGGCGGAGTACTCGAAGGACCGGTTCTGGACGAGCTCGGCGTACAGGCCGCCGTCGGCGGCGCGGTTGATGTCCTCGAAGAAGACGCCGTACATCGTGTCGTCGATCTCGGGGCCCTTGGCAGCCGGGTCGACGGTGATCGCGTAGTCGGTGACGTCCCCGGCGTGCGCGGGGGCGGGGAGGAGACCGACGGCCAGGAGGAAAGCGCTTGCTCCGAGGCCGAGTCTCAGACGGTTGCGGGTGGTGCGAGACATGGATACTCCGCGGCTCTGGTTCCGGGCGTTGCAGGCGGTGCGGTCGTTCGAAATGTCAGACACATGTCAACACTTCGAACGGCAACTTAGGCAGGGGACATGAGCGCGTCAATGGGGCGGGACGTATCGTCGGCGGCATGGATGTGCTGTTCTGGCCCGTGGCGGACGTGCTGGCGCACCTGGCCGGGCGGTGGCACGTGGAGCGCAGCGTGCGGGATCCGGCGAGCGGCGACGAGGGAGCGTTCCGCGGGACCACCGTCTTCGGCCCGCTGGCCGGCGGCGGACTGCTGCACGAGGAGTCCGGCACCTTCACCTGGCGGGGCGTCCCGCGGCCGGCCGAGCGCACGCTGCGGTTCCTGCCGGGCGCGGTGCCGGGCACGGCGGACGTGCGGTTCGCCGACGGGCGGCCCTTCCACGACCTGGACCTGACGTCCGGACGCCACGTCGCCGAGCACCGTTGCGCGGCGGACCTCTACCGGGGCGAGTTCACCGTCCTGGACGCGGACCACTGGCGGACGGTGTGGCGGGTGGGCGGCCCGGCGAAGGACCTCGTCCTCACCACCGACTGCACGCGCGCGGGCTGAGCCGGTACGTCGTCGCGCCGCTCACGCGCGGGTGTGCTGCGCCGGTACGCCGTCGAAGCGGAGGTTCCAGCGGCCGGCGCGGCCCGTGACGGCGGTGGCCGACAGGGAACGGACGTCGATGTTCCAGTAGGTCGAGGGCGGCGCCTTCAGGACGTAGACCAGGGCGGCCCGGATCACGGCGGGCTCGGCGACGGCGACGATGCTGCCGCCGCCGTCGGCGGGGCGGGTGTCCAGCCAGCCGCCGACGCGGGAGATGAAGGCCAGCAGTGACTCGCCGCCGTGCGGGGTGGAGCGCGGGTCGGCGAGCCAGGCGTCCACCGCCTCGGGCTCCCGCGCCATCGCCTCGCCGAGGGTGAGCCCGCGCCAGCGGCCCATGTCGCAGTCCCGCAGGGCGAGCTGCACCAGCGGGGCGTATCCCAGGGCGTCTCCGGTGGCGCGGCTGCGCGGCGTCGGCGAGCAGTAGCGCAGCTCGGCCGCCGCCAGCGGCAGCAGTTCCCCCGCCGCCCGCAGCACCTCGTCCCAGCCCGCCTGGTCCAGCGGCCGGTCGTCCTCGAAGCGCTCGGCGAGCGGCGGGCCGCTGCGCGCCGCGGCGACGAACGTGACCCGAAGTTGCATGCGGTGATGGTGAGCCTCGCCGGTATCCGGGTCAAGGGTCGTTACCCGCCAGTTACCGAGGGTCTGCGGGACCTTGCCCGAAGCCGTGCACCATCCACCGGTCCGGACGCTCCAGCGGCCGGAACCCCAGCTTGTCGTAGACGCCGTGGGCGTCGTGGGTGGCGAGCAGGAGGCGGCGTAGCCCGTAGGGCCGCAGGTGCTCGCGGACGGCCCCGACCAGCGCCGTCCCGACGCCCTTGCCGCGTACCGACGGATCGACGTACACGTCCGCGAGCCAGCCGAACGTCGCCCCGTCGGTCACCGCGCGCGCGTACGCCACCTGCTCGCCCGAGGCCGTGTCGTACACCCCGAAGTTCAGCGAGCCGGCCATCGCCCGCTCGTGGGTCTCGCGGGGGCGGCCGATCGCCCAGTACGCGTCGCCGGACAGCCAGCCGTGGACGCGGTCGACGTCGACGCGCGCGGAGTCGGCGGAGAACTCGTAGCCCTCGGGGAGGGCCGGTGTGTCGGTCATGGCCGGAGACTCCCAGGCCGACGGCGCCGGTGTCGAACGATGTGTCCCGCGCCGCACCCGGAGTACGGCCCGGCTCTACAGCACCTCGTCGCACGCCGTCCGCAGCCGCCGCACCCCCTCCGCGATCTCTCCCGTCCCGGCGACCGCGGCGAAGCTGAGCCGCAGGTGGGCGGCCGGGGGTTCGGCGCTGAAGTACGGGCGGCCGGGAGTGATCGCCACGCCTGCCCGGAGGGCGGCGGACGTGAGGGCGGCCTCTCCCGCGGAGCCGAAGGCCCGGGTGGTGCCGCCGGTGCCGTCGGGGAGGCGGAGCCAGAGGTGGTAGCCGCCGGAGGGGATGTGCGGCAGGGCGAGCTCGGGCAGGTCGCGCCGGAGGGCGGTGGTCATCGCGTCCCTGCGGGCCCGCAACTCGGTCGCGACGGTGCGCAGATGGCGGGGCCAGGCGGGCGAGCCGACGAGTTCCAGGGCCGCCTCCTGCAAGGGGCGGGGCACGAAGAAGGAGTCGACGACCTGGATCGCGCGCAGCCGCTCCAGCACCGGCCCCCGGGCGGCCAGGGCGCTGACCCGGAAGCTGGGCGAGGTCGCCTTGGTCAGCGAGCCGACGTGCACGACGACGCCGTCGGGGTCGTCGGCGGCCAGCGGGCGCGGCAGCGGGCCGGCGTCGGCGTGCACCAGGCGCCGTACGAAGTCGTCCTCGACCACGAAGGCGCCCGCCTCCCGGGCGATGCGGAGCACCTCGGCGCGCCGTCCGGGGGCGAGCACGGCTCCGGTGGGGTTCTGGAACAGGGGCTGGCAGACGAACACCCGGGCGCCGCTCGCCCGGAACGCGTCGGCGAGCAGCTCCGGCCGCACCCCGTCGGGGTCCACCGGCACCGGCACCGGGCGCAGTCCGGCGGCGCGGGCGATGGCCAGCATGCCCGGGTAGGTGGGCGACTCGACGAGCACCGGCGCGCCGGGCGGGGCGAGCGCCCGCAGCGCGGTGGCCAGCGCGGCCTGGCCGCCCGCCGCGATCAGCACCTCGGCGGCGGAGACGGCCCCGCCGATGCCCCGCGCGAACCACTCCCGCAGTTCCGGCAGCCCTTCCAGCGGCGGCCGTCCCCAGGCGCCCGGGCGCCGCCCGGCGCGGGCCAGGGCCGCGGCCATCGCCCGCTCAGGCTGGAGCGACGGGTGCAGATAGCCGCCGCTGAACTCCAGCACGCCCGGCGGCGGGGCGGCCAGGGAGACCGTGACCCCCGACGCGTCGACGGTGCGCGGGACGAGTTCCGTGGCGCTGTCGGCGCTGAGCGCGACCTCCTGCCAGGAGGTGTCCCCGGTGGCCGGGGGCGCACCGCGCGAGGGCGCGCGGAAGGCTCCGGCGCCGGGCCGGGTCACGACCAGGCCCTCGGCGACCAGCTGCGCCAGTGCCCGCGAGACGGTCACCGGGCTCACCCGGAACCGCTCGACCAGGGCCCGACTCGACGGGAGCTTTCCTCCCGGTGAGTAGCGGTCGACCTCTCGTCGCAGTTGGTGCACCAGTTCAGCGACGCTGCTACGCTCTTGCATGAGAGTACAGAGTAGCGCTACTACCGCACCCCCGATAGCGGTCACCACGCGTCGGCAGCGTCCCGGCCTCGGTGGCACCTTCCAGGCCGGCCTCGGGGTGGTCGCCTTCTCCCTGACCTTCCCGGCCACCGCCTGGGGCCTGGAGGGGTTCGGGCCCTGGACGCTGGTGGCCGTGCGCAGCGTTCTCGCGGCGGCCCTCGCGGGCTGCTGCCTGCTGGCCCTGCGGGTACCGCCACCCGCCCGCCGGCACTGGCCGGGGCTCGCCGTCGTCGCCGCCGGGGTGGTGCTCGGCTTCCCCCTGCTCACCACCCTCGCCCTGCGGACCTCCACCACCGCGCACGCCGCCGTGGTCGTCGGCCTGCTCCCGCTGACCACCGCGCTGTTCTCCGCCCTGCGCATGGGCACCCGCCCCTCCCGTACCTTCTGGGCGGCGGCCCTCGCGGGCGCCGCAGCGGTCCTCGCCTTCACCGTGCGGCAGAGCGGCGGCGCGCTGACGGCCGCCGACGGCTGTCTGGCCGCCGCGCTGGTGGTGTGCGCGGCCGGCTACACCGAGGGCGGCCGGCTGGCCCGGGTGATGCCGGGCTGGCAGGTGATCGGCTGGGCGCTGGTGCTGTGCGTTCCGCTCACCGTCCCGGCCGCCGTGCTGGCGCTCTCGGCCGAACCCGTGCACCTGACCGGGCACGGCGTGGCCGGGCTGCTGTGGGTGGCGGCGGGCTCGCAGTTCCTCGGGCTGGTCGTCTGGTACCGGGGCATGGCGGCCGTCGGGATCCCGCGGGCCAGCCAGTTGCAGTTGGCGCAGCCGCTGCTCACACTGGTGTGGTCGGTGCTGCTGCTGGGCGAGCACCTCACGGCGGCCGCTCCGCTGACGGCCGCCGCCGTGCTCGTGTGCATCGCCGTCACTCAACGGTCGCGATCGTGAGGAGGACCTGCAGATGCGCGCATCCGTGGGCGACCAGCTCGTCCAGCACGGCAGGGTGGTCGGCCAGCACGATCAGGTCTCGGAGGTCGTCGAGGTGATGGGGGCGCAGGGCACCCCGCCGTACCGCGTCCGCTTCCCGGACGGCCACGAGGCAGTCATGTCGCCCGGCCCGGACTGCCAGGTCCGGCACCGGGAACAGGAACACCAGGCACAGCGGTAGGGATTCAGCGCGGTGGCTCCGCCGGCTGCCCGTAGTGGTCGGCGACCACCCGCGCCATCGCCCCGACCGGGTCCTTCGCGACGTCCTGCGCGGCGAAGAAGACGTGACCGCGCACCTGCGCGTACCCGGCGGCGAGGGTCAGGTGCCGGGACAGCTCGACCGGGTCCTGCCAGGCCGGGGGCTGCCCGGCGGCCCCCGCCTTGTACAGCGCCTCGCCCAGGTAGAGGTGTGTCCCGGTGTCCTCGGCCACGTCGGCCCACCAGGCGACGAGCTTGGCGTAGTCGGCGGCGTCGAAGCCGATGTGCCAGTACAGCTGCGGCACGACGTAGTCGATCCAGTGCTCCCGGACCCACTTGCGCGTGTCCGCGTACAGGTCGTCGTACGTCTGCACGCCCGCCCGGGTGTCCGAGCCCCGCTCGTCCGTCGTGGCGTTGCGCCACACCCCGAACGGGCTGATCCCGAACCGGGTACCGGGCCGCACCCTCCTGATCCGGGCCGCGGTCTCCCGCACCAGCCGGTCGATGTTGTCGCGGCGCCAGGCGGCACGGCTGTCGAAGCCCCCGCCGTACGCGTCCCAGGCGGCGTCGTCGTCGAAGGTCTGCCCGGCGACCGGATACGGATAGAAGTAGTCGTCGAAGTGGACGGCGTCGACCGGGTACCTCGCGACCGCGTCGAGCATCGCGTCCTCGACGAAGGCCCGCACCTGGGGCAGGCCCGGGTTGTAGTAGAGCCTGCCGCCGTACGGCACGGCCCAGTCGGGGTGCCGGCGGGCGGGGTGCGAGGCGGCGAGCCTGCCCGGGTCGGTGTGGTTGGCGATCCGGTACGGGTTGAACCAGGCGTGCAGCTGGAGCCCCCGCGCGTGCGCCTCGGCGACGGCGGTGCCCAGCGGGTCCCAGCCGGGTGCCTCGCCCTGCGTGCCGGTCAGGTACTGCGACCAGGGCTCGTAGGGCGAGGGCCACAGGGCGTCCGCGGTGGGCCGCACCTGGAGGACGACGGTGTTGAGGCGGTCCCGCACGGCCCGGTCGAGGTGGGCGATCAGTTCCGTGCGCTGCTCCCCCGCCGTCAGTCCGGGGCGCGAGGGCCAGTCGCGGTTGCCGACCGTCGCCAGCCACACCCCCCGCATCTCGGTGACGGCGCGACGGCGGCCCGGTGCGGCCGAGGCGCCCTGCGCCATGGTCAGCGTGGACAGCGCCGCGAGCGCGAACGCGCGCCGTGACACCTGTCTCATGGACCCCATGGGGTACCCCCATACAGTGCGGATCCGCTCCGTCACGGATCGTCTCGGGCCCAAGGATGCCCCTACCCGGGCGATCGATCATCGATACTTGGGAGTAACGTGCACGATCGGAGCAGGAGCGGAACCCGGAGCACCTGCCCGAGCCGTTGAGCAGCGAAGGGGACGACGTGACGGACATCGCCGGAGACATCGCGCGGGTCGGAGTGGTGGGCTGCGGCCAGATGGGAGCGGGCATCGCCGAGGTGTGCGCCCGCGCCGGACTGGACGTGAAGGTCGCCGAGACGACCGGCGAGGCCCTGGAGATCGGCCGCACCCGGCTGTTCAACTCCCTGGCCAAGGCCGCCGGACGCGGCAAGATCAGCGAGGCGGAGCTGGACGCCACGCAGGCGCGGCTGAGCTTCACCACCGACCTCGGCGAGTTCGCCGACCGCGACCTGGTGATCGAGGCCGTCGTGGAGAACGAGCAGGTGAAGACCGAGATCTTCCAGGTGCTCGACCAGGTGGTGACCCGGCCGGACGCGATCCTCGCCTCCAACACCTCGTCCATCCCCCTGGTGAAGCTCGCGGTCGCCACCTCGCGCCCCGACCACGTCATCGGCATCCACTTCTTCAACCCGGCCCCCGTGCAGCGGCTCGTCGAGGTGATCCCCGCGCTCACCACCTCCGAGGAGACGCTCGGCCGGGCCCAGCTCTTCGCCGAGAAGGTGCTCGGCAAGCACGCCATCCGCGCCCAGGACCGCTCCGGGTTCGTCGTCAACGCTCTGCTGGTGCCCTACCTGCTGTCCGCGATCCGCATGTTCGAGTCGGGCATCGCCAGCCGCGAGGACATCGACAACGGCATGGAGATGGGCTGCGCCCACCCGATGGGCCCGCTGAAGCTGTCCGACCTGATCGGCCTGGACACCATCGTCTCCATCGCCCATTCCATGTACACCGAGTACAAGGAGCCGCTGTACGCCGCTCCCCCGCTGCTCCAGCGCATGGTCGAGGCGGGCCGGCTGGGCCGCAAGACGGGGTCCGGGTTCTACACGTACGGCTGATTACGGGGAGCGATGCTCCGTGGGCCCGGCACCGCGTTCGGTGCCGGGCCCATCCATTTCACTCCCCGTGTGCGCGCCGGGCACGCATATGCCTGTCGCACACGCTCCCCATGCGCCCACCAGGCGAGTTCACTCATCATGCGCATGCAAGGGATGCGGAAACACCACGTTCGACTACGAAAGGAGTGGATCCGTGACCGCCGATCCGGAGCATCCCGTGGTCCATGGAGAACTCGCAGAGTTACGTCGCCGCCTGGACGTGGCCTACGCCCGCGTGGAGGGCGGGCTGGCCCTGCTCAGCCACCGCACCGAGGAGACCGCCAAGGAACTGGACGAGCTGAACACCCGCATGATCTCGCTGGAACACGCACGCTGGCCACTTCCCTCGGTCGCGGCACTCACGGCGCTGGGAGCGCTGGTCGTGGCGATCTGGCAGGCACTGGCCCACTAGGGGCTGCACCCGGACGCGCCGGCTTCCGCTCGCCCGTGCCGGTGGGGCACCGTCACCCCGCTGCGCCCGGCCCGCCGGACGGGCCCGGGTCATCGGCGAGCCTGAGGTGGTGCAGCAGCAGTAACGCGGCCGCCATGGTGGCGGCCGGGACCTCCCCACGGGCGACCATGTCGGGGACGAGCTTGAGGGGGACCCATTCCCGCCGGTCCGACTCGAAGTCGTCCACGGGGTGTCCGACGTACTCGCCCTCGTCGGCCCAGTAGATGTGGTGCCGGGCGTCCGTGAGGCCGTTGGACGGCTCCACGCTCATCAGGTGGTGCAGGGGCCCCGGCCGCCAGCCCGTCTCCTCCTCAAGTTCCCTGGCGGCCGCGCACGCGATGTCCTCGCCGTCCTCGACCACCCCCGCGGCCAGTTCCCACCCCCAGCTGTCCGTGATGAAACGGTGGCGCCACAGCAGGAGCACCTCGTTGGCCTCGTTGACCACCGTGGCCACGGCCACGGGCCGCAGCCGAATGAGGAAGTGGTCGAGGTGCCGGCCGTCCGGCAGCTCGACATCTGCGAGATTGACGCTGAACCAGCGGTTTGCGTACACAGTTTGTTCGTTCTGTTTCGTCCACTGCACGGTTCTGCCACCTTCCGCCGAGTAAGTGGCAATATCGCAGCAGCGTGTGTCCCGGACCTACAGCGGTACGCGCAGTGCCCCGTCGATGAGTTCGGCGGCCTCGCCAGTGCCCGCGCAGCCGCTGCGCACGAGGTGCTCGCGTACCGCGCGGAGTCTGTCCCGCAGCCGCTGGGACTCCATGCCCCGGGCCTGCTCGGCCATCTGCACGGCCGTGGCCACCGCCTTGTCCGCGTTGCCCTGGCGGAGTTCGATGGTGCTGAGCATGGCGAGCCGGTGCACCCGCCCCCGGTCGTGGGCCGGGTTGTCCACGGCCGCCGCCGCGTGCTCCCGGGCGGCGGCGAGTTCGCCGAGGCTGAGCAGCGCCTCGGCCACCTGCACGTTGACCAGGCCCGGCTGGACATAGCCGGTCTCGTCGGGCTCGTACCCGCGCCGGATGCGTTCGGCGGCCGTCTCCGCCCGCCGGATGCAGGACAGGGCGCTCGTGCCGTCGCCGAGGTGGGCGTACGCCTTCGCCTGCATCGCGTACAGGTCGGAGGCGAGGGCGGGGGTGATGTGCCGGCCGGCGGCACGCAGCGCGGCCTCGGCGAAGGCGACGGCCTGCCGGTACTCCCGCATGAACAGCGCCTGGTTGACCAGCAGGGCGATGACGTACGCGCCGAGTCCCCGGTCCCCGCTGGCCTTCGCCAGTCTGAGCGCCTGGTGGAAGTAGCGCTGGGCGAGACCGTGCGCGTCGGAGTCGTACGCGCAGATGCCGGCGATCGCCACCAACCCGCCGGTGGCCCGGTGCAGTTGGCGGCCGGTGGCGTCGGTGTAGCTGCCCCGCAGCAACGGGGCCGCCTCGGAGTTCAGGAAGCCGACGATGCGGGTGCGGGTCGCTATGCCGCCGGCCTTGCGGTACATCTGCTCGTAGTGGGCACGGGCCGCGCGCAGCATCTCGATGTCGGCCGAAGTGACCCGGTGCCGGCCGCCGCGGGAGACGTCCACGTCCTCCGGCGGGTTCTCCCACTCCCACACCGGCATCACGGCGGGCGTGCCGGTGACCGCGGGGGCGCCGAGGACGTGCGGGCGCTGCTGTTCGTCGCAGCGCCACAGGGCGGTGGCGCGTTCGACGAACCCGGAGAGCGAGGCGCCGTGCGGGAGGCTCGGTTCACCGGGTACGCCGAGGCCGATGTCGTCGAGGGTGACGGGCCGTCGCAGCCGTACGGCGAGCACCTCGCAGATCAGGTCGGGTACCTGTCCCCGAGGGCGCTGCCCCTTCAACCACCGTGCGACGGCGGTGTGTTCGTACCGCAGCGCGAGGCCGCGCGCGCGGCCCGCCTGGTTGACGTGGGCGGCGAGACCGGCGTGCGAGATGCCGGCCTCGTCGAGGATCGCGTCGAGCAGAGTGTTGGGCTGCATCAAGGCCCCCCGGGTGGCTCGGTGAGCGTCAGCGTAGTGGGTTCGCCTTCACACGGGGTGTGAACGGAGTGCGCGAATCCGTGCTGTGTGCGCGGTGTCGCACACCGTGTCCGGCCGGTTGACTCAACTGCCTCGCAAGAGGCCGGCCGGGCCGTCGGCTCCCCCTCGTAAAGCGGCGGCCCGGTCGTCGGCGTCGGCCCTCGCGGCCCGGGCACGGGGCCGGCGGTCGTTGTGCACCACGAGCACGGCGACATCGTCCGCCGGGGTGCCGTTCGTGTGGCGGAGCAGGGCGGTGAAGACCTGGTGCAGAACGGTCTGCGGGGTCACGCGGTGACCGCCCGCGGCCTGCGCCAGCACCGTCGGCAGGGAGAAGAAGCGGCCCCGTGCGTCACGGGCGTCCTCCGCGCCGTCGGTGTAGAGGACCAGGGTCTCGCCGGGCCGCAGACGGCCGCAGGGCAGGGCGGGCAGGTCGGACGGGAGCGGGAAGGGGCCGAGCGGCGGGAGGGGGTCCGCCCGGGTGAGGGGCTCGATCCGGTCACCGCTGATCAGGTACGGCCAGGGGTGCCCGCAGTTGAGCGCGTGCACCTCACCGTCGCGGGCGATCTCCAGGAGCAGCACGGTGACGAACTCCTCGGCGACGGGAGTGTCCGGTTCCAGACCGCTCGAGGGGTGTTCGGTGCGGGCCCGCTCGCCGAGATGGCGGCCCAGGGCGCGGTCCAGGCGCCGCAGGACCTGGTCGAGGGCGGGCTCGTCGTGGGCGGCCTCGCGGAAGCTGCCGAGGACGGCGGCGACGGTACCGATGGCGGACAGACCGTGGCCGCGCACATCCCCCATGACCACGCGTACGCCGTGTTCGGTGGCGACCGCCGCGTAGAGGTCGCCGCCTATGGCCGCCCCGCGGTCGGCGGAGAGCTGCGCGGCGGCGACGCTCAGGCCGTCCACGCGGGGCGGCGGCGGCCGCAGCAGCACGCTCTGCGCGGCGCCCGCGACCCGGCGGGCCTGCCTGAGCTCGCGCAGGAACGTCCGGCGGACGTGGACGATCAGGCCGGTGCCGATCGCGAAGAACACGGCGCTGGTGGCGATCCGGGCGCCCATCCCGTCCTGCTCGGCCGCCGGGCAGGCCAGTTTGTAGCCCATCGCCATGGCGCCCCAGAGCGTGGGCAGCACCAGCGCGCGGCGCAACGGCCGGCGGTCGGGCCGGCGTACGCACCCCTGCCGGGTGGGTGCGCGTGCCTTGATGCGGATCATGCCGATGACCCCCCATTGCGGGCCCTGACAGAGCAGATCGGACCGGCCCCGAGAGGCCGGTCCGATTCTGTCCACGGCACGGCCCGCGAGGGCCGGATCGCCATAAGTTCTCACCCTAATGAGTGAGCAAGCACCAGACTCCTGCATTTATGCAGGTGAGGCGCCCCGCGGTGGCCCACGGAGCGCCTCGGCACCGCTAGCTCCGCAGCGCCGCTCCCGTGCGCTCGCCGGCGAGGGCGACCGCCGCGTCCCGGGCGGCGGAGGCCTCGTCCACGGTCAGCGTCCGGTCACCCGCACGGAACCGCAGCGCGTACGCCAGGGACTTCTTGCCCTCGCCCAGTTGCTCGGCGTTCTCGTAGACGTCGAACAGGCGGATCGACTCCAGGAGTTCACCGGCGCCCTCGCGCAGCGCGGCCTCGACATCGGCGTGCGGGACCGGCTGGTCGACCACCAGGGCGACGTCCTGCGTCGCGACCGGGAAGGCCGAGATGCGCGGCGCCTGCGGGGTGGCGTCGCCGACCGCCTCCAGGGCGTCCAGGTCGAGTTCCATGGCGGAGCTGCGCTCGGGCAGGCCGAGCGCCTTCAGCACGCGCGGGTGCAGCTCGCCCGCGTGGCCCACGATGCGCTCGGTGCCGTCCAGCACGACCGCGAGCTCGGCGCAGCGCCCCGGGTGCCACGGGCCGTATTGGCCCTTGCGGACGATCAGCTCGACACCGGCCTCGCGGGCGACGGCACGGGCGGCCTCGACGGCGTCGGCCCAGTCGGCGGGCCGCCCCCTGCCCCACCAGCCGGCCTGCTCGCGGGCCCCGGCGAGGACGACGGCCACGTGCCGCGGCTGCTCGGGCAGCGCGGCGTCGAGCTCCGCGATCTCCTCGTCGGTGGGGCGCCGGTCGACGGGCAGGTGCGTGGCGGGGCGCCGCTGCGCCCGCGGGTGGAAGACCAGGCCCGTCTCGAACAGCGCCAGATCGTGCGAGCCCCGGCCGTCGTTGCGCCGCAGGGCACCCAGCAAGCCCGGCAGCAGCGTCGTGCGCAGCGCCGGCTCCTCGTCGCTGAGCGGGTTGGCCAGCCTGACGACGCGGCGGGCCGGGTCGTCGGCGTGAAGTCCGAGCTGGTCGAAGACCTGCTCGGCGACGAAGGGGTAGTTCGGCGCCTCGACGTAGCCGATGCCGGCCAGCGCCCGGCCGACCCGGCGGTGCAGCCGCTGGCGGTGCGTCAGGCCGCGGCCCGAGGGCGGCTTGGGCAGCGTGGACGGCAGGTTCTCGTAGCCCTCCAGGCGGATGACCTCTTCGGCGAGGTCGTTGGGCTCGGCGAGGTCGGGCCGCCAGGACGGGACGGTGACGATCAGCTCGTCCTGCCCGTAGACGTCGCAGCCGACCTCCTGGAGACGGCGTACGACCGTCTCGCGGCCGTAGCCGACGCCCGCGACCTTGTCCGGGTGGTCGGCCGGGACGCTGATGGTGTGCGGCGCGGACGGCGCGATGACCTCGGTGACGCCCGCCTCGGCCGTGCCGCCCGCGAGCAGGACCAGCAGGTCCACGGTGCGCTGGGCGGCGGCTGCCGCGGCCTGCGGGTCGACGCCGCGCTCGAAGCGCCGGGACGCCTCCGACAGCAGCTTGTGGCGGCGGGCCGTACGGGCGATCGAGACGGCGTTGAAGTGGGCCGCCTCGATCACCACGTCGGTGGTGGCGTTCGTGCCGTTCTCGGTGGCCCCGTGGTCCGCGATCTCCGTGTTGGCGCCGCCCATGACGCCGGCCAGGCCGATCGGGCCGCGTTCGTCGGTGATGACCAGGTCCTCGGCGTGCAGCTCACGCTCGACGCCGTCGAGGGTGACGAGCTTCTCGCCCTCCTCGGCCCGGCGCACCCCGATCGCGCCCTGGACCAGCTGCCGGTCGTAGGCGTGCAGGGGCTGGCCCAGCTCCATCATCACGTAGTTGGTGACGTCGACGGCGAGCGAGATCGGGCGCATGCCGACCTTCTGCAGCCGGCGCTGCAGCCAGATCGGGGAGCGCGCCTCGGGGCTCAGGCCGGTGACGGTGCGGGCGGTGAAGCGGTCGCAGCCGTGCGGGTCGGAGACCTGGACCGGGTAGCCGAAGGCGTTCGGGCCGGGTACGTCGATGAGCGCCGGGTCGCGCAGCGGCAGGCCGTAGGCGATGGCGGTCTCACGGGCGACACCGCGGATGGACAGGCAGTCGCCGCGGTTGGCGGTGACGGCGATGTCGAGGACCTCGTCGACCAGCTCCAGCAGCTCGATGGCGTCCTTGCCGACCTCGGTCTCCGGCGGCAGCACGATGATGCCGTGGGTGCCGTCGTCGCCCATGCCCAGCTCGTCGCTGGAGCAGATCATGCCGTGGGAGGTCTTGCCGTACGTCTTGCGGGCGGCGATGGAGAAGCCGCCGGGCAGCGTGGCGCCCGGCAGGACCACGACGACCTTGTCGCCGACGGCGAAGTTGCGGGCGCCGCAGACGATCTCCTGGGGCTCGCCGGTGCCGTTGGCCTGTCCGACGTCGACGGTGCAGAAGCGGATCGGCTTCTTGAAGCCCTCCAGCTCCTCGATGGTCAGCACCTGGCCGACGACCAGCGGGCCCTTGAGGTCGGCGCCGAGCTGCTCGACGGTCTCCACCTCCAGGCCGGCCGAAATGAGCTTGGCCTGGACGTCACGTCCGGTCTCGGTGGCCGGCAGGTCGACGTACTCCCGCAGCCAAGAAAGCGGGACCCGCATCAGATCTCCATCCCGAACGGCCGGGTGAACCGGACGTCACCCTCGACCATGTCTCGCATGTCCTCGACGTTGTGGCGGAACATCAGCATCCGCTCGATGCCGAACCCGAAGGCGAAGCCGCTGTACCTCGCCGGGTCGACGCCGCAGGCGGTGAGCACCCGCGGGTTGACCATGCCGCAGCCGCCCAGCTCGATCCAGCCCTCGCTGGAGCAGGTGCGGCAGGGCCGGTCGGGGTTGCCGACGGACTCGCCCTTGCAGACGTAGCAGAGCATGTCCATCTCGGCGCTCGGCTCGGTGAACGGGAAGAAGTTCGGCCGCAGCCGGGTCTTCATGCCCTCACCGAACAGCGACTGGACCATGTGGTCCAGGGTGCCCTTGAGGTCGGCCATGGTCAGGCCCTCGTCCACGGCGAGCAGCTCGACCTGGTGGAAGACGGGCGTGTGCGTGGCGTCCAGCTCGTCGGTGCGGTAGACGCGGCCGGGGCAGATCACGTAGACCGGCAGTTCGCGCTGCAGCAGGGAGCGGATCTGCACGGGCGAGGTGTGGGTGCGCAGCACGACGCCGGACTCGGTGCCGCCGTCCTCGCCGCGGACGAAGAAGGTGTCGGCCTCGCCGCGGGCCGGGTGGTCCGGGCCGATGTTGAGGGCGTCGAAGTTGAACCACTCGGCCTCGACCTGCGGGCCCTCGGCCACCTCGTAGCCCATGGCCACGAAGATGTCCTCGATCCGCTCCGACAGGGTGGTCAGCGGGTGGCGGGCGCCGGAGGGGACACGGTCGTACGGCAGGGTGACGTCGACGTCCTCCTCCACCAGTACGCGGGCGTCGCGCTCGGCCTCCAGCTCGGCCTGGCGGACGGCGAGCGCCTTGTTGACGGCGCCGCGGGCCATGCCGACGCGCTTGCCGGCGTCGGCCTTGGCGTGCGGGGGCAGGGCGCCGATCTCGCGGTTGGCGAGGGCCAGCGGGGAGGCGGGGCCGGTGTGGGCGACCTTGGCCTCGTGGAGCGCGTCGAGGGAGTCCGCGGCGGCGAAGGCGGCGAGCGCCTCGTCCCGCATGCGCTCGATCTCTTCCGGTTTCAACGCCTCGACCTCTACAGGGTCGTACGACTTATTCGGTGCCGACATCTCTTCCCGTGCTTCCGGTTGGCTGGCTGGTGTGCCCCGTCTTCGACCCGGACCCGGACCTGGACGGTCCGTCTCTGGTTGTGGACACAAAGGTGCCAATGGCCGAGTCTAACGGGGCCGGGGAACGCGAATGTGCCCGCGGGCGGCTCAGGCCCGCCCGTCGCCCACCACCGCCCTACCCGACACTACGTGGCAGCTCGAATTCAAAGGCAGGAGCCCCCACGGGCAACGTAAATCGGAACTCCGCGCCCCCGCCGGGGGCGCGGCCGACCGTGATGGTGCCGCCGTGGGCCTCGACGATGCCCTTGACGATGTAGAGCCCGAGGCCCGTGCCGCCGCGCTTGCTGCCCCGCCAGAAGCGGGTGAAGACGCGGTTCATGGACTCCTCCGGGATGCCGGGCCCCTCGTCGCTCACCGTGACCGACGTGGCTGCGTGCTCGCCCTCCTCGTCCTCGCGCGGGGACGCCGAGGGCGTGATGTCGATGGTGACGGTCCCCTCGCCGTGCCGCACGGCATTTTCGAGGAGGTTGCTGAGCACCTGGTCGACCTTGTCGGGGTCGGCCCACAGGGCGGGCAGCGGCTGCTCGACGCGCAGCAGGAAGCGGTCCGCGGGCTGTCCGGCGGCGACGTAGGCCTGGATGTGCCGTCCGACGGCGGCGCCTATGTCGACGGGCTGGCGGCGGACCTCCAGGCGCCCGGAGTCGATGCGTGAGATGTCGAGCAGCTCGGCGATGAGCCGGGTGACGCGGTCGGCGTCCGCGTCGACGGTCTCCAGCATCAGCCGCTTCTGGTCGTCGGTGAACCTCTCCCACTTGGCGAGCAGGGTGGCGGTGAAGCCCTTGACGGAGGTGAGCGGGGAGCGCAGCTCGTGGGCGACGGTGGCGATCAGCTCGGCGTGGCTGCGTTCGGTGCGGCGGCGGGCCTCGGTGTCGCGGAGGGTGACGACGACGCGGCGGACCGGTCCGGTGGGTTCGCCGCGGACGTAGCGGGCGGAGACGAGGACTTCGCGGACGCCGGGGAGCAGGAGGTTGCGCTCGGGCTGCCGGACCCGGATGGCGAGACCGCCGTAGGGGTCGGTGAGCTGCCACCAGCGCCGCCCCTCGAGGTCCTCCAGAGGCAGGGCCTTCTCCAGGCTCCGGCCGAGGGCGTCGGCGGCGCGGACCGCGGTGATGCGTTCGGCGGCGGCGTTGAAGCAGATGACCCGGCCGTCCTCGTCGGCGACGACGAGACCGTCGGGCAGGTCGTCCGGGTCGACGCACAGCCCGGTGAGGTCGGCCTGCCGGGGTGCGGGTGCGCGTCGCACGTCCCGCCCCTCCGGCGCCGTGCCGGTGCCGACGACACTCATCCCCGTACCCCACCTCTCAGACGGCGCAGGGCCCCGAGCTGGTCACCCTACTAGCTGTGGGTGACGGAGCGGCACCCTCCGGAGGCGCGCTGCGCACGGGCTGACGCGTAGAGACATACGGCGGCGGCCGTGGCGAGGTTCAGACTTTCGGCCTTTCCGTGGATCGGGACGCGTACGACGGCGTCCGCGAGCGCGCGGGTCTCCTCCGGGAGCCCCCAGGCCTCGTTTCCGAACACCCATGCGGTGGGGTCGCCCATGGTGCCCTTGTCGAGCTCGTCGTCGAGGTCGCGGTCGCCTGCGCCGTCGGCGGCGAGGATGCGGACGCCGGCGGCCTTCAGCCCGGCCACGGCCTGCTCGACGGGCACGCCGACGGCCACGGGCAGATGGAACAGGGAGCCGACGGAGGCGCGGACCGCCTTCGGGTTGTACAGGTCCACGGAGGCGTCGGTGAGTACGACGGCCTCGGCGCCGGCGGCGTCGGCGCAGCGCAGGACGGTCCCGGCGTTGCCCGGGTCGCGGACGTGCGCGAGGACGGCGACCAGCCCGGGGCGGGCGGCGAGGATGTCCTCGAACGGGGTGTCGAGGAACCGGCAGACACCGACGAGCCCCTGCGGGGTGACGGTGGTGGAGATGTCGGCGATGACCTCTTCGGAGGCGAGGTGGACGCGGGCGCCGGCGCTCCGGGCCTCGCCGATGATGTCGGCGTAGCGCTCCGCGGCGTCGACCGTGGCGAACAGTTCGACGAGTGTCGCCCGGCCGTCGGCCCGGTGCCCGGCCGCCTCCCGCACGGCCTGCGGCCCCTCCGCGAGGAACAGCCGGTCCTTCCCCCGGAAGTTCCGCTTGGCAAGCCGCCGGGCGGCGGACACACGGGCAGAACGGGGGGAGATCAGCTCGGGGGCGGGCATCCTGTCCTTCACCTTCAGATGAGTCCTGTCTTCGACGGCCGGGGAACCAACGACAGGACCCGCAAGCCGTACGGCCTGCGGGTCCTGCGGTGAACGTCGTCGGCTAGGGCCGGCGCGGCGTCACGCGGCCTTCGGCGCGTTGACGTCCGACGGCAGCGCCTTCTGCGCGACCTCGACGAGCGCGGCGAACGCACCCGCGTCGTTGACGGCCAGCTCGGCCAGGATCTTGCGGTCGACCTCGACGTTCGCGGCCTTCAGACCCTGGATGAAGCGGTTGTAGGTCATGCCGTTGGCGCGGGCAGCGGCGTTGATGCGCTGGATCCACAGCTGACGGAAGTCACCCTTGCGCTTCTTGCGGTCGTTGTAGTTGTAGACCAGCGAGTGGGTGACCTGCTCCTTGGCCTTGCGGTACAGGCGCGAACGCTGACCGCGGTAGCCGGAGGCCTGCTCGAGGATCGCCCGGCGCTTCTTGTGGGCGTTGACTGCCCGCTTGACGCGTGCCACTTGTTAACTCCTTGTAGCGGGGTCGTGGGCGTACTCACACGACCCGGAAACGATTGGGTCCCGGTCCAGACGTACGGCGCCCGGTCGGCGCCGCCGCGTCACTTGCCGAGAAGCTTCTTGATCTTCGCGGCGTCGCCCGGGGCCATCTCGGCGTTGCCGGTGAGGCGACGCGTCACGCGGGACGACTTGTGCTCGAGCAGGTGGCGCTTGCCGGCGCGCTCACGGAGCACCTTGCCGGAGCCGGTGACCTTGAAGCGCTTGCTGGCACCGCTGTGCGACTTGTTCTTCGGCATAGCGCCGTTCTCTCCTCGTCGGTGGCGCTCCGGTGCCCGGTCGCGAAAACCGGGCACGGTGGAGCGTCGGACTTGTATCGGTTACGTCCTCGGGGACACGTGTCCCCCGGGATCACGCCTCGGCAGGTTCCTCGGACGGCGCCTCGGCCTCGGCCTCGACCTCGGCCTCGGCCTCGGCGGGGTTCTGCGACTTACCGGGGTTGGCCTTCGCTTCCGCCTTGCGGGCTTCCTGCGCCTGCCTGGCCTCGGCCATCGCCTCGGTCTTCTTCTTGTGCGGACCGAGGACCATGATCATGTTGCGGCCGTCCTGCTTCGGGTTCGACTCGACGAACCCGAGGTCCTGGACGTCCTCCGCGAGACGTTGCAGCAGTCGGTAGCCCAGCTCGGGGCGGGACTGCTCACGGCCACGGAACATGATCGTGATCTTGACCTTGTCGCCCTGCTTGAGGAACCGGACGACGTGACCCTTCTTGGTGTCATAGTCGTGCGGGTCGATCTTCGGCCGGAGCTTCATCTCCTTGATGACCGTGTGCGCCTGGTTCTTGCGCGCCTCACGGGCCTTCATGGCCGACTCGTACTTGAACTTCCCGTAGTCCATGAGCTTGCACACGGGCGGACGGGCGTTCGCCGCGACCTCGACCAGGTCCAGGTCGTACTCCTGCGCAAGCTCCAGTGCCTTGGCCAGCGGGACGATGCCCACCTGCTCGCCACTGGGACCGACAAGTCGCACCTCGGGAACGCGAATCCGGTCGTTGATGCGGGGCTCGGCGCTGATGGATCCTCCTCGGTAGCACCACGCGACGGTCTGGCGGACAGCCGCGTAACGTCTGTATGCATAAGACCTAACCGCACCGAAGCACAAAAAATGCCCCGGACGATCACAGGCGGGGCTCCAATGACTACCGGAGCACCGTCGCGGTGAACGCGGGGCGCACTTTCGGGCGACTCCATCGTCCGTACGGAACGATGGTGGCCGCCTGACCGGGGTGACCCGCCGTCCCGGGGGACGATCGGGTGGGAGATCGGAGCCTCCACTTGTGGGCCGGACATGGTGATGTCCAGCCGGTCGTTACACAAGGTTAGCAGCAACGGTGGGGAAGGGCTAATCGGGAGGGCGCCGCACGCGACCGCTTATCGTGTGGGCATGAGTGAGACCTCCCCCTCCGGCCCCGCCGAGCAGCCCGACTTCGACGAGATGACCCGCGACATAGCCGAGGTCCCCGCGGTCGAGGTGATCGTGACGGTCGCCGTCAACCTGATGAGCGCCGCCGCCGTGAAGCTGGGCCTGACCGAGGAGGGCGACAAGTACAAGGACCTCGACGAGGCCCGCAAACTGGTGACCGCCCTCGCCGGTCTGCTGGACGCGAGCACCACCGAGATCAGCTCCTTCCACGCGGCCCCGCTGCGCGACGGCCTGAAGTCGCTGCAGCTGGCGTTCCGCGAGGCGTCGATCGTCCCGGACGAGCCCGGCCAGGGACCGGGCGAGAAGTACACGGGCCCGGTCTACGGCTAGCCGGTCACCGGACGTACAGGGGCTCGCCCGGTGGCGTCGCCCCGGACGGCAGCAGTGCCAGGTCGAGGCCACGCACCAGGCGGGCCCTCAGTGTCTCGTCGGAGGCGAGCCGCTGCGCGACGGACCGGGCGGCCTCGGCGGGTGCGGCGGAGCCGTCGAGCACGAGGGCGAGCGTGCCGTCGGCCGCGCCGGGCCCGAGGTGCGCGCGCAGCACGGCGGACTCGGCGGCCACCGCGGCCCGGATCGCTTCCCGTACGGCCGGGTCGGCGAGCGGGTCGGCCGTCGTACGCCCCTCGGCGAGGGCGAGCAGTGCGGATCCGGTCAGCTCGAAGGGCACCGGACCGGCCATGTCCAGGACCACCGTGTCCGCCTTCTCGTGCGCGGCCGCCTGAAGGGCCTGGTGCAGGGGTACGGCGACGGGCCGTGCCCCGGGATCCCAGCGGGCCAGCGAGTCGGTGGAGGTGAAGGCGGGCAGGGCGGTGCGGGAACCGGCCTTCAGGGTGGGCACGGCCATGTCACTGGTCTTCTCGCGGCGCAGCCCCTTCTCGTCCTCCTCGGCCTCACCCAGTACGGCCACCACCGGAACCAGCAGCCTGGCGCCCTTGAGCGCCTCCAGGACGGGTCCGACGGCGGTGCGGTCCCCGGCCCACGCGGCCAGCGCGGCGCTCAGCCGGGGGTCGGCGGAGCCGTCGTCGTCGGAGAAGCCGGGGTCGGGAATGTTCTTGTTCGCCACGGTCACCGACCCTATAGGGGGAAGCCGCCGGGCCTGCGCGGCCCCTGTGACCCCGGTGACAGGGCTTTCACAGGAATCCCGGTTTTCCCTGAGGCAGATCTCAGTCCGGTCCAACGGGGCGCACAGTCACCGCCCCGAGCATCGCGGGCATGGAGTCTTCCAGAGCCCGCCGTCGCCGCCGCGCTCGCCCGTCCCGGCGCCGCCCGCTCCTGCGCACCGCACTCGCCGCCGTCGCCATAGCCGGCGCCACGGCCGCCGGGTCCGTGTACGTGAAGGCGCGGGCGCACCCCGGACCCGTATCCTCGGCGGCGTCACCGTCGGCCTCCTCCCCGGCCCCGACGGCGACCGGGGAGGCATCGGTGGAATCCGTGGCGCGGCCGTCGGCCGACCGCAAGACGCTGCTGACGAAGGCCGTACGGGCGGTCGGCGTGCCGTCGGCCGCGAAGGTGTCGGCGGCCGTGCTGGACCTCGGCTCCGGCGAGAGCGCGGCGTACGGCGACGCCCTCTTCGACACGGCGAGCATCGTCAAGGTCGACATCCTGGCGACGCTGCTGCTGCAGGCGCAGGACGCGGGCCGGCATCTCACGGCGACGGAGAAGGCATACGCCGTGAAGATGATCGAGAACAGCGACAACGTCTCTGCGACGGCCCTGTGGCACGCCATCGGGACGGCGGACGGGCTCGACGCGGCCAACGAGCGGTTCGGGCTCACGCACACCACGGGCGGCGACGGTGAGCTGTGGGGGCTGACCCGGACCACGGCGGCGGACCAGCTCGTGCTGCTCCAGCAGGTGTTCGGGGACGACTCGAAGCTGAGCGAGGCCTCGCAGGCGTACGTCCAGGGGCTGATGAAGACCATCGAGCGGGACCAGGACTGGGGTGTCTCGGCGGCGGCCGACGGCTCCGCGTGGGCGCTGAAGAACGGCTGGCTGGCCCGCAGCACCACCGGCCTGTGGGACGTCAACAGCATCGGGCGGGTCACGGTCGGCGGCGACGACTACCTGGTCGCCGTGCTGTCCGACGGCAACGCGAGCATGGCCGACGGCGTCTCGCTGGTCGAGGCGGCGGCGAAGGCGGCCGTGTCGGCGTTCACCGGGGACGCCGCGACGTCGTCGGCCTCCGCCACCGCGTCCGGGCAGGGGTGAGGGGCAGGACGGCCTCAGAGGCCGTCCTGCCCCCGCTCCTCGCGGCGGCGCCGCCACAGCACGACCGCCGCGACCAGGAGCACTCCGCCGGCGCTGCCGGCCAGCGGCCCCGCCCAGCCCGACGGACCGCCGGTGCCGTCGTCGGTGTCCGGTCCGGAGCCGAAGTACTTCTCGTCGTGGGACACGGCCCGTATGCCCTCCGGCTCGAGGCGGGCGGCGGCCTTGATGGCGGCGGCGGGGTCGACCATGCCGAAGCCGCGGGAGTCGTCGCGGCCGCCGCTCGGCGCGTCCCGGGCGGTGTCCTCCAGGAGCTTCTTGATCTGGGCCGGGGCCAGGCCGGGACGGGCGGCCTTGATCAGCGCGACGGCGCCGGAGACGAAGGCGGAGGCCGCGCTCGTCCCCCATCCCTCGTAGTACTTGTGGTCGGGGTCGGCGATGACGACGTCGACGCCGGGGGCACTGACCGTGGCGTACCAGCGGCGGGTGGAGAAGGAGGCGCGGGTGCCGTAGCGGTCGACGGCGGTCGCGGCGATGACGCCCGGGTAGGCGGCCGGGTAGGAGATGTGGTCGCCCTTCTCACCGCCGTTGCCGGCCGAGGCGACGACCACGGCGCCCTTCTTCAGGGCGTACTGGACGGCCTCGTCCTCGCCGGGTTCGGGGTGGGCGGAGGCGGAGTCGTCGCCGAGGGAGAGGTTGATGACGTCGGCGCCCTGGTCGGCGGCCCAGCGGATGCCCTCGGCGAGGGCGTTGCCACGGGTGGCGCGGGCCTTGCCGCGGGCGGAGTCGCCGTCCTCCAGGATCACCCGGACGGGAAGGATCTTCGCCTCGGGGGCGATGCCCAGGATTCCGTCGCCGTTGCCGGGGCCGTGTCCGTGGCCGGCGATGATGCCGGCCATCGCGGTGCCGTGCCGGGCCCAGGTGCGGTCACCGCGCCGGGCGCCGAACTCGATCATGTCCTTGCCGGGCAGGACGTTGCCCACCAGGTCCGGGTGGTCGTCCTCGACGCCGGTGTCCAGGACGGCGACGGTGATGCCCTTGCCCTTGGTGGTGCGCCAGGCCTCCTCGGTGTGCATGGCGGACAGGGCCCACTGCTGGGCGCGGATGCCGTCGGCGTACGCCGCCGTGGACGGCAGGAGGGCGACGGAGCCGGCGAGGAGGAGGCTCAGGGCCGCGCCGGTCGTACGGTTCATGAAGGGCTCTCCGTGGCCGTGGCCGGGCTGACGGTCTTGCGCAGCCGCCGTTCGATGCGGTCGGCCAGGCCCTGCGCCTCGTTGCCGAGCCCCGCCTGGGCGGGGGCCGAGGTGGCGCCGGAGCGGGTGGCCTGGGCCGCGGGCTGCGGGTCGTCGACGGTGCGGCCGTCGGCCCAGCCGGAGACGGCGTAGGCGACCACGGGGGCGTCGGTGAGGACGGAGATGGTCCAGGAGGCGCGCTGCTTGTCGCCGAAGGCAGCGGCGGCGGTGTCTTTCGCGGCGTACGGGCGGGGCATCAGGTCGGTCCGGCCGCCGAGGCCCTCGTTCTGGAAGCGGCGGGCCAGGGAGCTCATGGCGGCGGCGTCGGCCTTGGTGAAGAGCAGACCCACGGTGGTGACGTAGCTCTGGGTGGCGTCGGTGTAGGTGGCGCGCAGCAGCCGGCGGCAGCCGACGGGGGCCAGTGCCTTCCTGAGCAGCGGGTCGAAGGCGTTCGCGCAGCCGCTGTCCGGGGCGACGGCTATCCGTGTCCAGGTGCGGTCGGCGCCGCCGGGGCCGGCGCCGGTGCCCGCCACGGTGGGCGGGAAGAGCTGGTCGACCGGCACGCTGTGCCACAGGTCGGCGGCCGCGGCGTAGCTGTTCACGGCTCCGGTGCCACCGTCGTCGCCGGTGAGCCAACTCCCGGTCACCGCACCGCCGATGAGCCCGAGTCCGAGGACGACGCAGGCGGCGGCAGCGGCGGCGCGGGGCCGTACCCGCACGCCCAGTGGCCGGGGCCGCCCGCGCTCGTCGTACCCCTCGGCCTGCCCGAACGTCACGACGGGGGGCACCGCCGCGCTCCAGGACAGGGCGGGGTCCGGGGCGGGGGCGGGCGCGGTGACCGGCGGGGTGTAGGTGCTCCGGGCGGGGGCGGCCACGTGGGGTGCGTCACCGCCGCCCGCGTCGGTCCTCGTGGCCGACAGGAGCCGGCGCAGCCGGGCGTTCGCCTGCGCGGGGGTTTCGGCCGGGGGGCGGGCGGGCCGGGGCCGGATCCGGTCCGCTCCGGGGACGCCGGTCTCGCGCGGCTCACGCCCGACGGCCGGCGGTGCGTCGGGGAAGCGGGCCGAGGCGGGCGGCGGCGGGGCCGTCGGGCTGGGATTCCGTGCGGCGAAGGCGGGGCGGACGTAGGGGAAGTCCGACCGCGAGTCCGGGCCGCTGGTGCTCCGAGCCCCCGGCACACCGGAGTTGGGCCGGCGCGCACCGGCGGGCGTCCCGCCGGTCACCGTGCGCGTACCGGAGGGGCTGTCTCCGGTCACCGCACGCGACGCCGCGGAAGCACTGGCCGTGCCGCCGCCCGCCGCACGCGGGCCCGAAGGCGCACGGCCGGCCCCGGCCTCCCGCGAGCCGGACGCGGCGCTGCCGGTCGCCGTGCGCGAAGGGGGCCCGTCACCGGCCGCCGAACGCCCCGCCGCAACAGCGCCACCGCCCACCGCACGCGAACCGGAGGAAGCACCGCCTGCCGGCGCACGCGATCCGGACGGGACACCGTCGGCCGCCGGACGGGAACCGGACCGATCGCCGCCGCCCGTTCCACGGGAACCGGGCGGAGCGCCGCCGGCCGCCCTGGGCGCGGGCGGCGGGGCGTCTGCCCGGCCGGTACGGTCGACGCGGCCGGGACGGTCGGCACGCTCGGGCGCCGCGCCGGTCGCCGGGCGCCGGCGCGGCGCGTTCGCGCCGGGATCCGGGGCGGGACCGCTGTCCCCGGCCTCCTCCGGCCGCGACCCGCCGTCCGGGGTGCCGGGGCCCGGCGGGGTGGGATCGTGGGAGGGCCGGGGCGGGATGGGGGCGTGCCGCGCTTCCGTGCTCATGCACCCCCCGATCCCTCGTGCCAGTACGCATACCCGCACGTGGGGACCGGCATCCCGGCGCAGGGCAGGCGGCCGGGGCGGTCCCACGTACGTGCGCGTCACTCTACGGCTTGCTCCCGGTCGAACGGGAACCAGTCCGGCGAGCCCGGGGCATCTGCCCGGAACGTCCCCCTACCCTGCGGTAATCCAGTCTGGCAGGCTGCGTGCATGACTGCGCGCGCCTCCGACCGGGCCCGTTACGACAGGGCCACCGCCCATCTCGACGCCCCCCTCGCGATCGTGGACCTGGACGCCTTCGACGCCAACGCGGACGACCTCGTCCGACGGGCCGGCGGCAAGCCGATCCGGGTGGCCAGCAAGTCCGTACGCTGCCGTGCCCTGCTGGAGCGGGTGCTGGCGAAGGACGGGTTCGCCGGCATCATGTCGTTCACGCTGGCGGAGTCCCTGTGGCTCGCCCGCTCCGGCTTCGACGACGTCCTGCTCGCCTACCCGTCCGCCGACCGGGCCGGTTACGCGGAGCTGGCCGGCGACCCGAAGCTCGCCGCCGCCGTGACGGTGATGGTCGACGACCTCGCCCAGCTGGACCTGATCGACGCCGCCCGGGACGGTGGCCGCGAAGTGGTGCGGGTCTGCCTGGAGTTGGACACCTCGCTGAAGCTGCTCGGCGGGCGGGTGCGGGTGGGGGCGCGCCGTTCGCCGCTGCACTCCCCCGCCCAAGTGGCGGAGCTGGCGCGGGCGGTGAGCCGGCGGCCGGGTTTCCGGCTGGTGGGGATCATGGCGTACGAGGGGCACATCGCCGGGGTCGGGGACTCGGTCGCCGGCCGTCCCTTCCGTTCCCGCGCCGTCCGGCTGATGCAGGCGACCGCCCGGCGGGAGCTGGCCGAGCGGCGGGCCGCGGTGGTGCGGGCGGTCCGGGCGGTGGCGCCCGGGCTCGAGTTCGTCAACGGCGGCGGCACGGGCAGTGTGCAGCACACCGCGGCCGAGTCCGCCGTCACGGAGATCGGGGCCGGTTCGGGGCTGTACGTGCCGCGCCTGTTCGACAACTACACGTCGTTCACCGGCCGTCCCGCCGCCCTCTTCGCCGTGCCCGTGGTGCGGCGGCCGGGCGTGGGCGTCGTCACCGTGCTCGGCGGCGGCTATCCCGCCTCCGGTGCTCCCGGCCCCGACCGGCTGCCGGTGCCGTACCTGCCCGAGGGGCTGCGGTACGACCCGCAGGAGGGGCCCGGCGAGGTACAGACCCCGCTGCTCGGCCCGCCCGCCGACGACCTGCTGATCGGCGACAAGGTGTGGTTCCGGCACGCGAAGGCCGGTGAGCTGTGCGAGCGGTTCGACGCGCTGCACCTCGTCGAGGGGGACGCGGTGACGGCGACGGTGCCGACGTACCGGGGCGAGGGCCACACGTTCCTGTGACCCGTGCCCCGGTGACCCGCGACGGCCCGGGGACGCCTCTAGAGCGGCGTGACGTACGCGCCGGAGATCCCGCCGTCCACCAGGAAGTCGGTGGCGTTGACGAAGGAGGAGTCGTCGCTGGCCAGGAAGGCGACGGCGGCGGCGATCTCCTCGGCCTCGGCGAACCGGCCGACCGGGATGTGCACCAGGCGGCGGGCGGCCCGCTCGGGGTCCTTGGCGAACAGCTCCTGCAGGAGGGGCGTGTTGACCGGGCCGGGGCAGAGGGCGTTGACGCGGATGCCCTCCCGGGCGAACTGCACCCCGAGTTCGCGGGACATGGCGAGGACGCCGCCCTTGGAGGCGGTGTAGGAGATCTGCGAGGTGGCCGCGCCCATGCGGGCGACGAAGGACGCGGTGTTGATGATGGAGCCCCTGCCCTGGCGGCGCATGTAGGGGATGGCCGCCTTGCAGCACAGGTAGACGGAGGTGAGGTTGACCTCCTGGACGCGCTTCCAGGCCTCCAGACCGGTCTCCAGGATGGAGTCGTCGTCGGGCGGGGAGATGCCGGCGTTGTTGAAGGCGATGTCGACGCTGCCGTAGGTGTCGTGGGCGGCCTTGAAGAGGGCCTCGACCTGCTCGGGGTCGGTGACGTCGACCTTCACGAAGAGCCCGCCGACCTCCTCGGCGGCGGCCTTGCCACGGGTCTCGTCCACGTCGCCGCAGACGACGCGCGCCCCCTCGGAGGCGAGCCGGCGCGCGGTGGCGAGGCCGATGCCGCTGCCGGCTCCGGTGACGACGGCGGTGCGGCCGGCCAGGCGGCGGCAGATGTTTTCCTCGGTCATGTGCGGCTCAGGCCTCCGTGCTGATGAAGACGTTCTTGGTCTCGGTGAAGGCGGTCAGGGCGTCGGGGCCGAGTTCGCGGCCGAGCCCGGACTGCTTGAACCCGCCGAAGGGGGTCCAGTAGCGGACGCTGGAGTGGGAGTTGACGGACAGGTTGCCGGCGCGGACGGCCTGGGCGACGCGCAGCGCGCGGCCGGCGTCACGGGTCCAGACGGAGCCGGAGAGGCCGTAGGGGGTGTCGTTGGCGAGGCGGATCGCGTCCTCCTCGTCGGTGAAGGGCAGCAGGACGGCGACCGGGCCGAAGATCTCCTCGCGGGCCGCGGCGGAGTCGGGCCGTTCGCCGGTGAGCACGGTCGGCGGGAACCAGAACCCTGGTCCGTCCGGTGCGCTGCCGCGCAGCGCCGGGGCGGTGTCGGGGACGTAGGACCGTACGCGGTCGAGCTGCGAGCGGGAGATCAGCGGGCCCATCCGGGTCTTCTCGTCGGCCGGGTCGCCCACGACCACGGCGGCCAGCGCGTCGGCGAGGAAGTCGCGGGCCGCGTCGTACACCGGTTCCTGGACGAGGATGCGGGTGCGGGCGCAGCAGTCCTGGCCGGCGTTGTCCAGGAAGGAGAAGGGGTCGAGGGCGGATTCGAGGTCGGCGTCGGCGAAGACGACGTTCGGGCTCTTGCCGCCGAGTTCCAGGGTGACCGGCTTGACCAGCCGGGCACAGCGTTCCATGACCTCACGGCCGGTGCGGGTCGACCCGGTGAACACGATCTTGGCGATGTCGGGGTGGTCGGCCAGGGCGCGTCCCGCGGTGCGGCCGTATCCGGGGAGCACCTGGAAGAGGTGCTCGGGCAGGCCTGCCTCCAGGGCCAGTTCGGCCAGGCGCAGGGCGGTGAGCGGGGTGGTCTCGGCGGGCTTGAGGACGACGGCGTTGCCCGCGGCGAGGGCCGGGAAGGAGCCCCAGGCGGCGATGGGCATGGGGAAGTTCCAGGGGGCGATCACGCCGACGACGCCGAGGGGGTCGTGGAAGGTGACGTCCCAGCCGCCGGGGGCCGGGATCTGCCGGCCGAGCAGGCGTTCGGCGCCGCCCGCCGCGTACAGCAGCAGGTCGCGGGCGTTGCCGGCCTCCCAGCGGGCGTTGCCGACGGTGTGGCCGGCCTCGCGGACCTCCAGCCGGGCCAGTTCCTCGACGTGGGCGTCGACCACGTCGGCGAAGCGGCGCAGCAGCCGGGCCCGGTCGGCCGGTGCGAGGGCCGCCCACGTCGCCTGGGCCCGCCCGGCGCGTACGACGGCTGCGTCCACGTCCTCCGCGGTGGCGGCGGGGACGGTGGCGACGACCTCCTCGGTGGCGGGGTTGAGGACCTTCAGCTCGTGCTGGTCGGACACGTGGTGACCTTTCACATGCGTTCGAAGGAGCGGCGCAGCTCCCAGTCGGTGACCGCGGCGTCGAAGGCGTCGAGTTCGACGCGCGCCATGTTGCGGTAGTGCGCGACGACCTCGTCGCCGAAGGCGGCCCGGGCGATCGCGCTGTTCTCCCAGAGCTCGGCCGCCTCCCGCAGGGTGGTGGGCACGTGCGCGAAGTCGGCGGTGTAGGCGTTGCCCGAACAGGGGTCGGGCAGTTCCAGCTTCTGCTCGATGCCGTGCAGTCCCGCCGCGACCAGTCCCGCCACCGCCAAATGCGGGTTGACGTCGCCGCCGGGCAGGCGGTTCTCGAAGCGCAGGGAGCGGCCGTGCCCGACGACCCTGAGGGCGCAGGTGCGGTTGTCGTGGCCCCAGGCGACCGCGGTGGGGGCGAAAGACCCGGGCTGGAAGCGCTTGTAGGAGTTGATGTTCGGTGCGTAGAGCAGCGAGAAGTCGCGGAGCGCGGCGAGCTGTCCGGCGAGGAAGTGGCGCATGACCTGGGACATCCCCTCGGGACCGGCCATGGCGTTGGTGCCGTCGGCGTCGGCGAGCGAGAGGTGGATGTGGCAGGAGTTGCCCTCGCGCTCGTTGTACTTGGCCATGAAGGTGAGGGACATGCCTTCCTGGGCGGCGATCTCCTTGGCGCCGGTCTTGTAGACGGCGTGCTGGTCGCAGGTGACGAGGGCCTCGTCGTAGCGGAAGGCGATCTCGTGCTGGCCGGGGTTGCACTCGCCCTTGGCGGACTCGACGGTCAGGCCGGCCGCGGCCATCTCGTTGCGGATGCGGCGGAGCAGGGGCTCGATGCGGCCGGTGCCGAGGACCGAGTAGTCGATGTTGTACTGGTTGGCCGGGGTGAGGCCCCGGTAGGCGGCGTCCCAGGCCTGTTCGTAGGTGTCCTTGAAGACGATGAACTCCAGCTCGGTGCCGACCTGGGCGGTGTAGCCGAGTTCGGCGAGCCGCTCCAGCTGGCGGCGCAGGATCTGGCGGGGCGCGGCCACGACCGGGGAGCCGTCGTTCCAGACGAGGTCGGCGATCAGCAGGGCCGTGCCCTCGTTCCAGGGGACGCGGCGGAGGGTGGACGGGTCGGGGTGCATGGCGAAGTCGCCGTACCCGCGGTCCCAGGAGGACATGGCGTAGCCGTCGACGGTGTTCATCTCGGCGTCGACGGCGAGGAGGTAGTTGCAGCCCTCGGTGCCGTGCCGCAGGACCTCGTCGAGGAAGAAGCGGGCGGCGAACCGCTTGCCCTGGAGCCGCCCTTGCATGTCGGGGAAGGCCAGGACGACAGTGTCGATCTCACCGCCTGCGACGAGGGCGTGCAGTTCCTCGACGCCGAGCGGGGGTGTGCGGTCTGCCACGGGAGAGCCTCCTTCGGCTTTCTGCGCGCTTCTTCACGCTTCTTCGGCCGGACCGGGAGCCATAAGGTATTGCGGAGAACCATTGCTTGGGAAGGGGGCGCGGCCAGATGCCAGTGGATGCCGACGGCGGTCTCGACGACCGGCTCACGCAGGTGCTGCGGCCGGTGCGGGCGGGCAACGGCTTCGAGGAGGCGCTGGAGCAGATCCTCCAGGTGGTCCGGCTCGGCCTGGTGCCGGGCGGGGGGCGGCTGCCCGCCGAGCGGGAACTGGCGGAGCGGCTGGGCATCAGCCGGGTGACGCTGCGCGAGGTGCTGAAGGTCCTCCAGGACCAGGGGCTGGTGGAGTCCCGGCGCGGACGGTACGGCGGCACGTTCGTGCTGCCGCGCGCGGACGCGGGCGGTGAGGACGAGTTGCGGCGCCGGATCGCCGAGGTCGACATCGAGGACGTGCTCCGCTTCCGTGAGGTGCTGGAGGTGGGCGCGGCCGGCCTGTGCGCGGCGCACGGGCTGACCGGTGAGCGGGCGGACCGGCTGCGCGAGGCGCTGGCCCGCACGCACGACGCGCCGCTCGCCGACTACCGCCGCCTGGACACCCTGCTCCATCTGACGCTGTCCGAGCTGTGCGGCTCGCCGACGCTGGCCGCGCAGTACGCGGCGGTCCGGGCGACGGTGAACGACCTGCTGGACTGCATTCCGCTGCTGGTCCGCAACCTGGAGCACTCGCAGCGGCAGCACACCGCGCTGGTCGAGGCGGTGCTGGACGGGGACGCGCAGGGGGCACGCGAGATGATGCGGGAGCACTGCGCGGGGACGGCGGCGCTGCTGCGGGGCTTCCTGGCATGAGCAGGCTCTGGTCTGCAAAGGTGTGACACTGAACCATTGGACCGCTGGGAGGCCCGTGTGACCGGACGACCGCTGATCGGTGTGAGCACGTACCTGGAGACGGGGGCGCGCTGGGGCGTCTGGGAGCTGGAGGCGGCCCTGCTGCCCGTCGGCTATCCGCGTCTGGTGCAGCGGGCCGGCGGGCTGGCCGTGATGCTCCCGCCGGACGACCCGGAGCACGCGGCGGCCACGGTGGCCCGGCTGGACGGCCTGGTCGTCGCGGGCGGCCCGGACGTCGACCCCGCCCGCTACGGCGCCGAACGCTCCCCGCGCACGGGCCCGCCCGCGCCCGAGCGGGACGCCTGGGAACTCGCGCTGATCGACGCGGCGCTGGCCGCGCGGATCCCGCTGCTCGGCATCTGCCGGGGCATGCAGCTGCTGAACGTGGCCCTCGGCGGGACGCTCGTGCAGCACCTCGACGGGCACGCGGAGGTGGTCGGCGTGTTCGGCGGCCACCCGGTCAAGCCGGTTCCGGGCACCCTGTACGGCGAGGTGGTGCCGGAGGAGACGACCGTGCCGACCTACCACCACCAGGCCGTGGACCGCCTCGGCGAGGGCCTGGTCCCCTCGGCGTACGCGGCCGACGGCACGGTGGAGGCCGTCGAGCTGCCGTCCCCCGGCTGGGTGCTGGGCGTGCAGTGGCACCCGGAGATGGGCGAGGACGTCCGTGTCGTGCGGGCACTGGTCCGGGCGGCGTCCGGCTCGTCAGCCCCGCACCGCTCCTGAGCCGGCGGCGAGCCGTTTCCTGAGCCATGCCGGGGCCGCCGCTCCCTGCGCACGCTGGAAGGCGCGGACCGTGGGGATGCCCGGGGGCGGGGGCTGGTGCCCGGCGACGTCCTCGAAGACGAGGGCGACCCAGGTGCCGTCGTCGTACGTGCCGAGCAGCCGGGGTGCGGGCACGGTCTCCGGGAGGGCCGCGGCGTGGCGGGCCTCGGCGCGGTGCAGGGACGGGCTGTGCGGGTTGGCGTCCGCGCTGACCGCCTTCACGAAGGCACGCCGGCCGGCGGCGGTACGGACCCGCGCGGCCGCGCCGGGCGAGAAGCCCCCCGGCTGGGTCACGGCGTGCACGACGGGCGCCCCGAGCAGGTCGGCGACGGCGCCCGTGACGGCACCGGGGAGATCCTCCCAGGGAGTGCGGACGCCCACGGCGGGCGGGGCGGTGGAGGTCATGCGCCATGGTGGCGAGCACGAAGGCGGCTGCGCCAACGGTTTTCCGCCGGCCCGCGCCGCCCGCACGCCTCGGGCCGCCCGGTCCGGCCGGGAGCGGGCCAGGGCGGGCAGAACCCCGGCCGCCCCCACCGGACAGGGCCCCGGCACCCGGACCGCACCACCCCAGCCCAGCCCAGCCCAGCCCAGTCACACCGACGGCCCGCCGCCGGCACCACGCCCCGAGCCAGGGCCTCAAGCCACCCGGTCCGGCCGGGAGCGGGTCAGGGAGAGCAGGTCACGGGCCGGGCCCACGGGGCGGTGGCCCGTCGGCCAGACCGCGCGCAGGGCCCGCTGGAGGGCGACGCCGTCCACCGGGATGCTGACGAGCCGGCGCAGGGAGAGTTCCTCGCCCACCGCGAGTTCGCTCAGTACCGCGGGGCCCGCGCCGCTGACCACGGAGGCCTTGACCGCGGTGGTGGAGGACAGTTCGATCAGCGGGCGGGCCAGGCCGCCCAGGGCCGCGTCCAGGACCTGGCGGGTGCCGGAGCCCTTCTCCCGGAGGATCAGCGGGGTGGACGCCAGCTCCTGTGCCGAGAGGGGGCGCCGGCGGCGGGCCCAGGGATGGGCGGGTGGCGTCACCACGACCAGCCGGTCGTGGGCGATCACCGCGGAGTCCAGGCCGGACGGCACCGACACCCCCTCCACGAACCCGACGTCGGCCTCGTCCGCGAGGAGCCGCTCGGCCACCGCGGCCGAGTTCCCGGCGAGCAGCGACACCGCGGTGTCGGGCCGCCGGGCGCGCAGCGCGATCAGCCAGCCCGGCAGCAGGTACTCCGCGATGGTCATGCTGGCGGCCACCCGCAGCCGTGAGTCCCGCCGGTCCCGGAGCGCCTGCGCGCCGGCGTCGAACGCCTCCGCCGCCTCCACCACCCGCCGCGCCCAGTCGGTGACGAGGGCGCCCGCGTCCGTGAGCCGGGAGCCGCGCGGCGAGCGGTCCACGAGGGCCACGCCCAGCTGGCGTTCCATGGACCGGATCCGGCTGCTGGCCGCGGGCTGCGTGATGCCGGTCTCCCGGGCCGCCGCCCCGAGGCTGCCCAGCCGCGCGACCGCCAGCAGCAGTTCCAGCGCGCCCAGATCAGGCACCCGGTACGCCAGGGATCCGGGCCCCCGTCGCTCCTCCGCCGCACCGCTCGCCTCAGTCATAAGACCAGCTTATGTCCCCATAGGAGCGAACCGGCTGGTCGTCGGCGTCCGCTCGCGCGAGCGTGGGCTCATGCGCTCTGCGCGGCCAGCGCCTCGCGGCACCGCACGCCGTCAGCACCCGCGCCAGCTCGCGGAAGGCCTGCGGCACGTCCCGTACCTCGGTGACCAGGACCTTCGTTCCCGCCGCGCGCAGGGCGTCGAGGTCGGGCGGCCGGTTCTCCTCCTCGTTGGCGACCACCAGGTCGGGGGCGAGGGCCGCGATGCGGTCGAGCCGGGGATTCTTGGTACCGCCGACACGGGTGACCTCGAGGTCCGCCGGATGGCTGCACCAGTCCGTGGCGCCGACAAGGACGCCGGGCAGGGTGACGGCCACCGCTTCGGTGAGGGACGGCACGAGGGAGACGACCCGCACGCGGCGGACCCTACCGGGACCGGTCCTTGACCGCCTCGATGTGTTCCGCCACCGCGACGACGATCACCCGGGTGTCGGGGACCGTGGCCCGCCAGCGGTGGCGGACGCCGCCGGTGAGGTAGAGGGTGTCTCCACGACCGAGGCGGTAGGCGCGGCCCTCCGCCTCGATCTCCACGGCGCCGTCGGCGACGTACATCAACTCGTCGTTGCGATGCTGGAATTCACGGCCGGCATCGTGGTCGCCGGTGAACTCGGAGGCGTGCAGTTGGTGGTGGCCGCGCACCAGGGCCCGCACCCGCGGATCGAAGCCGGGCTCGGTGTCCTCGGCCCGGACGACGTCCACGCTGCACGCCGGGTCGGCGGCGGCGAGCAGTTCGACCGCGGTGGTGCGCAGGGCGTCGGCGACCTTCTCGAGGGAGCTCGTGCTGGGGCGCGCCCGGTCGTTCTCGACCTGGCTCAGGAAAGGCACCGACAGGCCGCTGCGCTCGGCCACGACGGCGAGGGTGAGCTCCAGCGCGCGGCGGCGCCGCCGGACGGCAGCGCCCACCCGGAGGGGCTGCTGTTCTTTGTGGTCGCCCATCGCTCCGGCTCCCTCCTTCGCTCGCCGTGCGTCCGGCCGGGTGCCCCGCATCGGGCGCACCACTTCTGATGGCTTCTCTGCACCCTACGCATGTTCGGCAAACCGTTTCATGCGGCCGTCACATCCATGTCACGCAGCCTCGGCGTCACCCCCAGGATCGCGCCAGCGCAGGAGCCCCCGTCCGGCCTTCGATCGGGGCCGTTCGCGCGGGGTGAAGACAGTGAAGGCGATGCGAAGTCGGCCCGCGGTCAGGCGCACGGGGCGCGGACGGGGAGGACGGCGAGGTCTGGGCAGGGCCATAGCGCTCTGTGGTTGGCCGGATTCTTACCGTGGGTGAGGCCGAGCCCATCCCGTCCGTCGCGTGCGGCACCGTACGTCACGAGGGGGCGGGCGGCGAGGCGGACAACGGTGGCCAAGGTCACGGACCCGCCCGGTACGGCATGATGCGAGGCGTGACCGGACGACTGATGCTCCTTGACACCGCCTCTCTCTACTTCCGTGCCTACTTCGGCGTCCCGGACTCGGTGAAGGCGCCGGACGGCACGCCGGTGAACGCCGTGCGCGGGCTGCTGGACTTCATCGACCGGCTGGTGAAGGACCACCGGCCGGACCACCTGGTGGCGTGCATGGACGCGGACTGGCGGCCCCGCTGGCGGGTCGAGCTCATCCCCTCCTACAAGGCGCACCGGGTCGCCGAGGCGCACGAGGCGGGGCCGGACGAGGAGGAGGTCCCCGACACGCTCTCCCCGCAGGTGCCGGTCATCGAGGCCGTCCTGGACGCACTGGGCATCGCGCGGGTCGGTGTGGAGGGGTACGAGGCGGACGACGTCATCGGCACGTTCACCGCGCACGCCAAGGGCCCGGTCGACATCGTCACCGGCGACCGCGACCTGTACCAGTTGGTGGACGACGACCGCGGCGTGCGGGTGCTGTACCCGCTCAAGGGCGTCGGCACGCTGCAGCTGACCGACGAGGCGTGGCTGCGCGAGAAGTACGGGGTGGACGGCAGCGGGTACGCGGACCTGGCGCTGCTGCGCGGCGACCCGAGCGACGGGCTGCCGGGCGTGCCCGGCATCGGCGAGAAGACGGCCGCCAAGCTGCTCGCCGACTTCGGCGACCTGGCCGGAATCATGGCGGCGGTCGACGATCCCACGGCCAGGCTCACGCCGTCCCAGCGCAAGCGGCTGGCGGAGGCCCGTTCCTACGTCGCCGTGGCGCCGACGGTCGTCCGGGTCGCCGCCGATGTCCCGCTGCCCGACGTCGACACGGCGGTGCCGCACGCGCCGCGCGACGCGGCGAGGCTCCAGGAACTGGCGGAGCGCTGGGGACTGGGCGGTTCCCTGCAGCGGCTGCTGACGACGCTCGGAGCCTGACGCGCGCTGCCTGCCGGGAGCACGCTCTCATCCGGTTCCGAGGGAAAGGGTGTTTACTTGCCCCGAATGCTGACTTAGGCGAACCTAACCAATAGGGCGCCCGATCCATGGAACTGGGAGGCCGTCATGGCAGAACGTCCGGGACGCAAGCCGCGCAAGCCCCATTCCGCCCAGGTGGTGCGCACCGAGCGGCTGACCCCGCACATGCAGCGGGTGGTGCTCGGCGGTGAGGGACTGGCGGACTTCGCCGCGGACACCTGCACCGACCACTACGTGAAGCTCCTGTTCCCCGCCGCGGGCGTGACCTACCCCGAGCCCTTCGACGTGGAGCGGATCCGTGCGGAGTTCCCGCGCGAGCAGTGGCCGGTGACCCGGACCTACACGGTGCGCAGCTTCCGTCCCGAACAGCGCGAGCTGACCCTCGACTTCGTGATCCACGGCGACGAGGGGCTGGCCGGGCCGTGGGCGGCGCGCGTCCAGCCGGGCGAGACCGTGCGTTTCATGGGACCCGGCGGGGCCTACGCGCCGGACGTGAGCGCCGACTGGCATCTGCTCGCCGGTGACGAGAGCGCGCTGCCCGCGATCGCCCGCTCCCTGGAGGCGCTGCCCGCGGGCACCAGGGCACACGCCTTCGTTGAGGTCTCCGGCCCCGAGGAGGAGCAGAAGATCGACTCCGACGTGCAGGTCGTCTGGCTGCACCGCGGTGACCGGCCGGTCGGCGCGGCCCTGGTCGAGGCGGTACGGGCGCTGGACTTCCCCGAGGGCCGGGTGCACGCCTTCGTGCACGGCGAGGCGGGCTTCGTGAAGGAGCTGCGCCGGCTGCTGCGCGTCGAACTCGCCGTGCCCCGCGAGGACCTGTCGATCTCCGGCTACTGGCGTCTGGGCCACAACGAGGACGGCTGGCAGGCCACCAAGCGGGACTGGAACGCCCGGGTCGAGGCGGAGCAGGAGGGCGGCACGGCGGCCGCCTGAGCCAGGCACTTCCCGGAGGTGGCGGCACTCATGAGGGTGCCGCCACCGGCGTGTCCGGGGCCCCACACGGGCGTGAGGACTTGGGCCCGTGCCGGACATGCCGACGTGACGCGGCCGAAACAGCCCCTGCCTAATTTCTGTCGCCCGACAGGAACTCGCTTCCTCCGCCGCGCCCAAGGCAGGTGCCGCCGTGACGACCACCGACCACCGTGACCACCGTCCCCTCGACGACCGTCCCCTCGACGACCGTCCCCTCGACGACCATTCCCTCCAGGAGTTCGGCTACCGCCAGGAACTGCACCGCAGTCTCGGCCGGTACGCCTCCTTCGCCGCCGGGTTCTCCTTCATCTCGGTACTGACGACCGTCTTCCAGTTCTTCGCCTTCGGGTACTCCTTCGGCGGGCCGGTCTTCTTCTGGGCCTGGCCGGCCGTGCTGACCGGCCAGCTCATGGTCGCCGCGTGCTTCGCGGAACTCGCCGCGCGCTACCCGATCTCCGGCGCGATCTACCAGTGGTCCTCTCGGCTGTCGACTCCGGCCTTCGGCTGGTTCGCCGGCTGGATCATGGTGATCGGACAGGTCGTGGTGGTCGCGGCGGCGGCGCTGGCCCTGCAGATGGTGCTCCCGGCGCTCTGGTCCGGCTTCCAGCTGATCGGCCACGACCCCTCGCCCGTCTCCGCCGACGGCGCCGCCAACGCGGCGGTGCTCGGCATGGTCCTGCTGGCGCTGACGACGCTGGTCAACCTCGTGGACAACCGTCTGATGTCCGCCGTCAACCGCATCGGCGTGACCGCCGAGATCATCGGCGCCGCGCTGATCGTGGTCCTGCTGCTGACCCACGCGAAACGCTCCCCGGGCATCACCTTCCACACCGGTCCCGCCACCCAGAGCGGGCTGTTCGGCGCGCTGCTGGTCGGCTCGTTCACCGCCGCCTACGTGATGATCGGCTTCGACAGCGCGGGCGAGATGAGCGAGGAGACCCACCGCCCGCGCCGCACCGCCCCGCGCACCATGATCACGGCCCTGGGCGCCGCCGGGCTGCTCGGCGGTCTGGTGGTCCTCGGCGGGCTGCTCGCCGCGCCCAGCCTCACCGACGGGCACCTCGCCGTCGACGGCCTCAGTTACGTCCTGACGAGCAGCCTGGGCGACGGAGTGGGCCGGGTGCTGCTCGCCGACGTGGTGGTGGCGATCGCGGTGGCCACGCTGGCCATCCAGACGGCGGCCTGCCGGATGCTGTTCTCCATGGCGCGCGACGGGCAGCTGCCGTTCGCGAGGAAGCTCGCCCGCGTCAACCCCCGAACCGGCATGCCCGGTGCCCCGGCCGTAGTGGTCGGCGTCCTGGCGGCAGCCCTGCTGCTGCTGAACTTCGCCTCTCCGGACGCCTTCCTGGCCATCGGCACCACCTGCATCGTGATGCTCTACCTCGCCTATGCCATGGTCACCGGCCCCCTGCTGCTGCGGCGCCTGCGCGGCGAGTTCACGGCCACGGGCACCGACGAGACCGGCGCGCCCCTGTTCTCCCTGGGCCGCTGGGGCATTCCGGTCAACGCCCTCGCCCTGCTGTACGGCCTGGTCATGACGGTCAACCTGGCCTGGCCGCGCGCGGCGGTGTACGACCCGGCGGGCGGGCACTGGTACTTCCGCTGGTTCACGGTGCTGTTCCTCGGCGTGACGGTCGCGCTGGGCGCGGCCCACCGCGCGTACCGGGCGCGCACGACGGCGATCGAGCCGGAGACGGCGGAGCCCGTACCCGCATAGCGCCTACGCTGGTGCCGATGAGACGCAAGACCCGCACCCCGCCCTCTCCCCTGCCGCAGCGCCGCGGGGTGGATCCGGTGCGGGTGCGGCTGCCGCCCGGCGGGGCGTGGGCCACGGTCGGCGAGCATCTGGTGGAGCGGCTCAGCGGCGCGGGGCCCGGAACGGTCGAGGGGATGCTCGACGCGGGGCTGGTCGTCGGGGCGGACGGCCGGCCGGTGGCCGCCGACACCCCCTACGTACCGGGCATGTACGTGTGGTTCCACCGCGAACTGCCCGACGAGGTGCCGGTGCCGTTCCCGCTGGAGGTCGTGTACCGCGACGAGCGGATCGTCGTCGTGGACAAGCCGCACTTCCTCGCCACGACCCCGCGCGGCAGCCATGTCGCCGAGACGGCCCTGGCCCGCCTGCGGTGCGAACTCGGACTGCCGGCCCTGACGGCGGCGCACCGCCTGGACCGGCTGACCGCCGGGCTGGTGCTGTTCACGGTACGCCCCGGGGACCGGGGCCCCTACCAGTCGCTCTTCAGCGACCGGCAGGTGCGCAAGGAGTACGAGGCGGTCGCCCCGTACGTCCCCGGTCTGGCCCTGCCCCGGACCGTGCGCAGCCGGATCGTCAAGGAGCGCGGGATCCCGGCCGCACGGGAGACACCGGGCGAGCCGAACGCGGTGACCCTGGTCGAACTGGTCGAGCACCGGGAGCGGGACGGGCTGGGCCGGTACCGGCTCACGCCCGCCACCGGCCAGACGCACCAGCTGCGGGTGCACATGAGCGCTCTGGGCGTTCCCCTCCTCGGCGATCCGTTGTACCCGGTGGTCACCGGGCCCGTGCCGGCCGGCGACTTCCGGCGTCCGCTGCAACTGCTGGCGCGGAGGCTGGAGTTCACCGACCCGGTCACGGGGGCGGAGCACCGCTTCGTCAGCGGACGGGTGTTGCGGGCCTGGTCGTCGCCCGCCAAGTGGGCTGCCGGGTAGGCGGTCTCCCGGGGCGGGGCGGCCTGGGCGGCGGGCCGGTCAGTCGCCGCGCCACCACCTCGTGACGCGCTGCCACACGCCACGTCGGCGGGCCGGCTCGGCGGGCGCGGGAGCCGGCCGCGGCGCCACCGCCTCCGGTGCGGGTGCGAAGGAGGCGGCCGGCGCGGGCTCCGTACCGGCGGCGCCGATCTGCCACGTGGCACGCTGCGGTGGGATCGGCGCGGGGCTGGGCTTGAGCGTCACGTCCTGCTGGAGCTTCGGTTCAAAACGCACCGGCAGCTCCACCAGGTGCCGCGAGGCGATCGACGACCGCCAGCGCAACTCCTCCTCTTCACAGTCGAGCTGGACGTCCGGCAGGCGGGTGAGCAGCGCGTCGACACCGACGTCGGCGATGGCACGGCCGATGTCCTGGCCGGGACACTCGTGCGGGCCGCCGCCGAAGGCGAGGTGGGAACGGTTGCCCTGCATGTTGGCGGACAGGTCGGGCCGTACCCGCGGGTCGACGTTGCCCGGTCTCGGGGCGAACAGCAGCCCGTCGCCCCGGCGGATGCGCCGGCCGCCCAGCTCCGTGTCCTGCTTGGCGAAGTAGCCGAGGACGGCGCTGAACGGCGGTTCGTCCCACAAGGACTGCTCGACCGCTTCCGGTACCGTCATCTGCCCGCCGTTGAGCTGGGCACGGAAGCCCGGCGCGGTGAGGACCATGCGCAGCGCGTTGGCGAGGAGGTTGGTGGTGGCCTCGTAGGCGGCGAAGAGCACCAGGCGCAGGTGCTCGCGGACCTCGTCGTCGGTCAGCCCCGCCGGGTGGGTGATGAGGTGGCTGGTGAAGTCCTCGTCCGGCTGGGCACGGCGGCGGCTGGTGAGCCGGCTCAGCGCGTCCATGACGTAGGCGTGGCTGGCGATGGCGGTCTCGGTGCCCTTCAGCGCGTCGCGGGCGGCCTGCACCATGCGGTCGTTGTACTCCTCGGGCATGCCGAGGATCTCGCACATGACCGCCATCGGCAGGTGCTCGGCGAACTGGCCGACGAGGTCGGCGCGGCCCTCTGCGCAGAACTCGTTGACGAGCACCTGGGTGTAACGGCCGATGTGGCGGCGGATGCCGCGGTGGTCGATGGTGGACATGGCGCCGGTGACGGCCGCCCGCAGCCGCTGGTGCTCCTCGCCCTCGGCGTGCGCGCAGATGGGCTGCCAGGCGATGTGCGGCATCAGCGGGTGGTCGGGCTTGACCATGCCCTCCACCAGCGGGGTCCAGATACGGCTGTCCCGGGTGAACTGCGAGGGGCTGCGCACCATGTGCAGGTTCTCGGCGTGGCCGAGGACCACCCAGATCGGCACGTCGTCGTGCAGCAGCGCCGGCGCCACGGGGCCGTGGTCCGCCCGCAGCTTGTCGTAGAGCTCGCCCAGGTCGTCCGCTTCCGGGCCGTACAGCCGGCACAGTCCCCCGGGCCCGAGGCCGTGCGCGGGACAGCCGGGCGGCGGGCCGAGCGTGGGATCGTCCGTGCCGGTCGGGGAGTGGGATTCAGGCGTCACAGTGGTCGCTCCGAGGGATGGATCCGGGGTGTGGGCAGAGCGGGGAGAGGAGGGAGTGAGCGGAAAGCGGGTGAGTGGGGAGGGATCAGGTGAGGGCGCCGGTCATGGCGAGGGAGTGCAGGAAGCGCATGAGGGTCATCAGGGTGTCGCGGCTGGAGGCCCGGCGGCGCGCGTCGCACTCGACGATGGGGATCTCGGGCGGCAGGTCCAGCGCGGTGCACAGCTCTTCGAGGGGGTGACGGGGCGCGTCCGGGAAGGAGTTGACGGCGACGACGAAGGGCACCCCGCGCTCCTCCAGACGCCCTATGACGTCGAAGCTGACTTCCAGACGGCGGGTGTCGACGAGCACGACGGCGCCGAGGGCGCCTTCGAAGAGACCGTTCCACAGGAACCAGAAGCGCTCCTGGCCGGGCGTGCCGAAGAGGTAGAGCACCAGCTTGTCGGTGATGCTGATGCGGCCGAAGTCCATGGCCACGGTGGTGGCCGTCTTCGACTCGGAGCCGTAGTCGTCGTCGACACCGATGCCGGCCTGGGTCATGGTCTCTTCGGTGGTCAGCGGTCTGATCTCGCTGACCGAGCCGACCAGGGTGGTCTTGCCGACTCCGAAGCCGCCCACGATCACGATCTTCACGGCGGCCTGGGCCGTATGGGGCAGATGATCCTCGGTGCGTGGGCCCGGGACGGTGTCAGAGTTTTTGAAGTCCATGCATCACCGCTTCGAGGAGTGAACGGTCGGGCAGCGCCTGGCGGACGATCGGAACGCGCGCCTGCACCAGTTCGGCCGAGATCATCTCGGTGATCAGTACGGTCATCGCGCTGAAGGGCAGGTTGAGGTAGGCCGAGAGCTCGGCCACCGACAGGGGGGCGGTGCAGAGCCGGAGCAGCGCCGCCTGCTCGGGCGGGACGGAGGGCGGTGGATCGGCGCGCGCCACGATCAATGTCACCAGGTCCAGCTCGGCGCGCCCCCCGTCCGCGGTGCCGGTGATGACGTACAGCCTCTCGGGGTTCTTCTTGGTCTCGGTCCGCTCGGCCGCGGCGCGGGGTTCCGGCAGCGGTTCCGGTCGCGGATGTCGCCGTTTGCGTCGCGGAGGAGTCATACGGTCTGCCCGTTGCGCCGGGGCGAGGTGGTGAGGTGGGCGCCGATGCGGACGACGAGGTCGCGCATCATGCCGCTCATCCGGCCCGGTTCGCAGACGACATCGGCGAGGACCGCGAGGTAGGCGTTGGCGCCGGCGGCCATCAGGTAGAAGTAGCCGCCGTCGATCTCGATGACGACCAGCTTCATGTCGCCGTCGCTGCCGGGGAGTTCCTGGGCGACGGCGCCGGCCAGGCTCTGTACGCCGGCGCAGGCCGCGGCGACGCGGTCGGCGGCGTCGGGGTCGCCGCCGTGGCGGGCGATGCGCAGGCCGTCGGCGGAGAGCACCACGATCATCTCGATGCCCGGTACGCCGTCGGCGAGCTCCTTGAGCATCCAGTCGAAGTTCGCTCGCTGCTGGATCACTTGAGGTCCCCCTCGTCGTCGGTCTCGGTGTGGTGGGTGGCCGCATCGTCGATCAGGTGCAGGTATGCGGTCGGGTTCCGCGTGAAGTCGGTCGGGTGGCCGGGGTTGTCCTTCTTGAGCCCCTCCCAGAAGGCCTCGACCCACAGTCCGGGTTCGCGGTCGTCCTTCTTCTTCTCCGGCTCGGGTTCGGGCTTGTGCTGCGACCAGACGGTGGGCTTGCCCTCGCGTTCGGCCCGCTCGATGGCAGCCTGTTCGGCGAGGCGCCGGCTGAGCGGGATCTTCATCCTGCTGCGGCGCTGCGGCAGGCCGCCCGCGGTCCATTCGGTGACCTCGGGGACGTCGTCCTCCATGGAGATCCCGGCGGGGATGCGGGGGCTGGTGGGGCGCCGCTTCTTGGGAGCGCGCTTGGGGCCCTCGAGGGCGCCCAGTTCCGCCTTGGGCACGGCGGTGGCGCCGATGCCGTGGGCGAGGCCGGGGGCGGGCTCGGTGGTCATCATGTCGCTGGGCACGATGAGGACGGCGCGGACGCCGCCGTACGCGGAGGAACGCAGCGAGACCTGCATGTGGTACGTGGAGCACAGCCGGCCGACGACGGCCAGGCCGAGGCGCGGGGTGGTGCCGAGGGTCTGCAGGTCGACGCCCGCCTTGGCCGCCTCCAGCATGTTCTCGACACGGGCACGGGACTCCTCGTTGAGGCTGACTCCGGCGTCCTCGATCTCGATGGCGACGCCGGTCTGCACCTCGGTGGCGGTGACGTGCACCTTGGTCTGGGGCGGCGAGTAGCGGGTGGCGTTGTCGAGCAGTTCGGCCGCGGCGTGGATGACCGGCTCGACGCAGGTGCCCTTGATGTTCACGTGGGCGATGGAGACCAGGTCGATCCGGCGGTACTCGAGGATGCGGGACATGGCGCCGCGCAGCACGCTGTACAGCGCCACGGGGTTGGGCCACTGACGGCCGGGGCGGCCGCCGCCGAGGACGGAGATGGAGTCGGCGAGCCGGCCGATCAGCGCGGTGCCGTGGTCGATGCGCAGCAGGTCGTCGAAGACCTCGGGATTGCGCCCGTGGTCCTCCTCCATCTCGCGCAGTTCGTCGGCCTGCTGGTGGACGATGGCCTGGACGCGGCGGGCGATGTTCACGAACGCCTGCTGCGCCGCGTCGCGCGCCGTCTCCTCCTCGTCCACGACTCTCAGCAGGGTCTTGAGCAGGTCACGCAGCGCGGCGGGGAGGTGACGCCGTTCCGGGTCGGCGTCGAGGACCTTGTGCACCACCTCTCTGGGAGGTTCTCCGGCGCGCAGTCGGTGCAGCGCGGTCGGCACGATCTCCGTGCGGAAGCGGAGGAGATCTGCTTCCTGGGCGGCGAGGCGCCGCTCCAGGTACGCGGTGTGACGGGCGTGTTCGGCCCGCGTCTCGTGGAGCTTGCGGCCGCGGCGCACCGCTTCCGCCACCGCCGCGCTCACCAGCAGTGTGGCGCCGGTGCCGCACAGGCCGACCGCGGTCCGGGCCGGCGCCGCGACCACGGCGACGGCGGCTCCGGTCGCCGCGGCCATCAGCATGGCCGGCAACAACAGCACGCGTACGTAGGACAGTTCGCGGCCACCGGGAGGGGATTGGACACTCACCATGTTTGCCCTCTGTGACGAATCGGCAGGGTGTCGGAGGAGCTTTCGGAGGGAAGATTCAGGAAGCAGTGTGGATCTTCGGAATTTTTAGGAACAGGCGCACGAATTCACCTCAACTCGGTGCGCCGCGGGCGAGCCTAGTCCGACCGGATCATCGCCGTGTCATGTTCAGCGACCGCCTGAAATCACCCATGGCGCAGGAGTACGCTCAGCCCCATTTGCACGTACCGCCAACATTCGCACACCCTGCGTAGCCATGGACAGGCGTGCGAGAGTAACTCACCGTAACGAGTGAACAGTCTCCCGAGCGGGACGGATACCGACTCAGTTACCGGCGATGCGCAACGCCGCGTCGGCGGTGGCGCCGGCGAACCGCGTGACAGGCAGGTCCGGTCCGGAGCGGCGCACCAGGATGACACCCTCGATCAGACCGAAGACCAGGTCCGTCCGCAGGTCCAGCTCGCCCTTGTCGAACACCGCGCCCGCGGCCGTCGCGGCGATCAGCTGCCGGTAGGCGTCCTTCAGCTCGGCCCGTACGGCGTGGAAGCCGGCGAAACGCTCGGCGCGCACCTCGGGCAGCAGGTACAGCCCGCCCAGGTTGTGCGGCCCCCCGCACAGCAGCTCCACGTCCGCGCGGCACAGCTCCCGGAGCCTGTCCTCGGCCGGGGTCGCGTCATCGGCGAGCAGCCGGCGGGCGCGGGTCAACGAGGGCGTGACGGTGGACTCCAGGAGCTCGGAGAGCAGTTCCTCCTTGCCGGAGACGTAGTGGTACATGGACGCCTGCCGCATCCCCGCCCGCTCGGCCACCGCACGGGTCGTGGTGGCCGCGTACCCACGCGTGGTGAACAACTCCGCGGCGGCACGGAGCAGTTCGGCGCGCGGCTCCAGCCCGCTGTCCGGCCGCTGCGCGGCCCGGGGCCGGCCGACCCGGCGACCGCCGCTCGTTCCCATGCGCCCGATCCTCGCACACGGCCGAACCTGGACGATCTCCGTGAGGGCTCGGTAACGGCGCGGCAACCCCCGCGCAATCCCGGCGACCCGTCCGCCGCCTAATTTCTGTCGGGCGACAGAAATGACGTCGAGCGGCGGGCACGACACCGACCGCGGGAACCCGGAGGTCCCCGATGGCGACAGCGACCACGTACGGAGCCCGGGCCCACGCCCGGGCGCAAGAGGGCACCCGCGCCGAGGCCATGCCCGTCGTGCCGGCCCGGGAATGGCCCGCGCCGCCCCGCGAGGCGGGCCACCTGGTCTGGGCGGAGACGGTCGCGGGCGGCAACTACACGCACCGGGTCCTGGCCCGCGGCACCGAACTGCGGCTGACGGACCTCGCCGGCGACGCCTGCGCGCACCTGCTGCTGTACGTCGCCGACCGGCCCTGGGAGCGGCTGAACGTCGCCGACACCGTCAAGGTGCAGTGGAACGCCTATCTGGGCGAGGGGCGGCTGCTGCTGTCCGACCAGGGCCGCGTCCTGGCCTCCGTCGTCGCGGACACCTCGGGGCGGCACGACGCGCTGTGCGGCACCTCCACCCTCGTACGCAACACCGGACGCTACGGCGACGGCACCCCGCAGTCCCCCTCCCCCGCGGGCCGCGAGCTGTTCAAGCTGGCCGCCGCCAAGAACGGACTCGAGCCGCGCGACCTGCCGCCGTCGCTCTCCTTCTTCCAGGGCGTCGAGGTAGGCGCCGACGGCACGCTCGACTTCACCGGCTCGGCCGGCCCCGGCGGCAGCGTCACCCTGCGCACCGAGCAGGACGTGACCGTACTGATCGCCAACGTCCCGCACCCGGCCGACCCACGCCCCGACTACGTCAGCACCCCGCTGGAGGTCCTCGCCTGGCGCGCCGCGCCCACCGCGCCGGGCGACCCGCTGTGGGAGGCCACCCCCGAAGGCCGCCGCGCCTTCCTCAACACCGCCGAACTCCGCACCGCGAGGGGGCTCGCATGAAGACCGTCGTCCCGGCCCGCGCCGCGTGGTCGTCCGTCGTCCGCGCCGGCGAGACGCTCACCATCACCGACCTGCACGGCAACCAGGCCGTCGACTGCCTGGTGTACGACGCCCACGACACGTCGGTCCGGTACAGCGCCCCCGACACGATCCACGCGCAGGGCACCCTCTTCCTCACCACCGGCAGTGTGCTGCTGTCCAACGAGCACACCCCGCTGATGACCGTGACCGCCGACGACGTGGGCCGCCACGACACGGTCGGCGGCGCCTGCTCCAAGGAGTCCAACACCCTGCGCTACGGCCACCACACCTGGTCGCAGCACGCGTGCGTGGACAACTTCCTCGCCGAGGGCGCCAAGCACGGCCTCGGCAAGCGCGACCTCGTCTCCAACATCAACTGGTACATGAACGTGCCCGTGGAGAAGGACGGCACCCTCGGCATCGTCGACGGGATCTCGGCACCGGGGCTCTCCCTGACCCTGCGCGCCGAGCGCGACGTCCTGGTCCTCGTCTCCAACTGCCCGCAGATCAACAACCCGTGCAACGGCTTCGCGCCGACGGCGGTGGAGATGTCGATCGAGGCCGCGGTCCCGGGGGACGGGGACGGCGCATGAGCTTCGACACCCTGCTGGTCGCCAACCGGGGCGAGATAGCCGTACGGATCATCCGCACCGCCCGCGACCTCGGTCTGCGCACGGTCGCGGTGTACTCCGACGCCGACCGCGCGGCCCCCCACGTACGCCTCGCCGACGAGGCCGTACGCCTGGGCCCTGCACCGGCGAAGGAGTCGTACCTCGACGCGGACCTGGTGCTGAAGGCGGCCAAGGACACCGGTGCGGGCGCGGTCCACCCCGGCTACGGCTTCCTGTCCGAGGACGCGGCCTTCGCGCGGCGCTGCGAGGACGCCGGGATCGTGTTCGTGGGGCCCACGCCGGAGCAGCTGGAGCTGTTCGGCGCGAAGCACACGGCGCGGGCGGCGGCTCAGGCCGCCGGGGTGCCCCTGGCGCCCGGGACCGGACTGCTGGCTTCGGTGACCGAGGCCCTCGATGCGGCCGGGCGGATCGGCTACCCGGTCATGCTCAAGGCGACCGGCGGGGGCGGCGGCATCGGCATGTCGGCATGCCGCTCCGCCGGCGAACTGGCCGAGGCCTGGGAGCGGGTGCAGCGGGTCGCGGCCGCCTCCTTCTCCTCTACGGGGGTGTTCCTCGAACGGCTCGTCGAGCAGGCCCGTCACATCGAGGTGCAGGTCTTCGGCGACGGCGCGGGCCGGGTGGTCACGTTCGGCGACCGCGACTGCTCCCTTCAGCGCCGCAACCAGAAGGTGGTCGAGGAGGCCCCGGCGCCGGGCCTGCCCGGCCACGTCCGCACCCGGCTGGCGGACTCCGCCCGGCGGCTGTGCGGCTCCGTCGGCTACCGCTCCGCCGGCACCGTCGAGTTCGTGTACGACGCGGCCCGCGAGGAGGCCTACTTCCTCGAGGTCAACACCCGCCTCCAGGTGGAACACCCGGTCACCGAGGAGGTCTACGGCGTCGACCTGGTCGCCTGGATGCTGCGCCTGGCACGCGGCGAGTCGGACGTCGTCCGCGACCCGGGCCCGCCCCGCGGCCACGCCGTCGAGGCCCGCCTGTACGCCGAGGACCCCTCCCGCGGCCACCGGCCCAGCGCGGGACTGCTGACCCGGGTGGCGTTCCCGGCCGGGGTGCGCGTCGACGGCTGGGTGGAGACGGGCACCGAGGTGACCACGTCGTACGACCCGATGCTCGCGAAGGTGATCGCGTACGGCCCCGACCGGGCGCACGCCCTGTGGCGGCTGGACGAGGCGCTCGCCCGCACCCGCGTCGACGGTGTCGAGACGAACCTCGGCCTGGTCCGGCAGGCGCTCGCCCACCCCGGCTTCCGCGCGGCGGCCCATTCGACGGCGACCCTGGCGACCGTGACCGACCCGACGCCCCGCATCGAGGTGGTCGCCGGCGGAACGCTCACCACCGTCCAGGACTGGCCCGGACGCATCGGCCACTGGCAGGTCGGGGTGCCGCCGAGCGGCCCGATGGACGACCGTTCCTTCCGTCTCGGCAATCTCGCCCTCGGCAACCTTGAGGGCGCCCCCGGCCTCGAATGCACCCTCCAGGGGCCTTCGCTCCGCTTCAGCCACGCCACGACCGTGTGCGTGACCGGCGCCCCGGCCCCGGTGACCGTCGACGGCACGCCCGTTCCCCAGTGGGAACCGGTCACCGTCCCCGCGGGCGCGGTCCTCGAGGTCGGCGCCCCCCGGGCCCGGGGCCTCAGGACGTACGTGCTCCTCGCGGGCGGCGGCCTGGACGTGCCGGCGTTCCTGGGCAGCGCCAGCACCTTCACGCTGGGCCGGTTTGGCGGACACGGCGGCCGGGCGCTGCGCACCGGTGACGTGCTGCACGGCGGCACCGCCACCGTCACCGAGGGCACCCCGGTGGCCGACCGCCCCGGCTTCACCACCGAGTGGGACATCGGGGCCGTCGAAGGTCCGCACGCGGCACCGGAGTTCTTCACCGAGGAGGACATCCGTGACTTCTACGCGGCCGACTGGAAGGTCCACTTCAACTCGGCACGCACCGGTGTCCGCCTGGTCGGCCCCAAGCCGCGCTGGGCGCGCTCGGACGGCGGCGAGGCCGGACTGCACCCGTCCAACATCCACGACACCCCGTACTCGGTGGGCGCGGTCGACTACACCGGCGACATGCCGGTGGTGCTCGGCCCCGACGGCCCCTCGCTGGGCGGCTTCGTGTGCCCGGCCACGGTCCTGAGCCGCGAACGCTGGAAGCTGGGCCAGCTGCGCCCGGGCGACACCGTCCGCTTCCGGCCGGTGGACGTGGACGGCGTACCGCGCCCCGAGATCGTCGACGGGGGCGTGCTCGCCCGCGACGCCGACGTGACGTTCCGTCGCAGCGGCGACGACAACCTGCTGGTCGAGTTCGGCCCGATGCAGCTGGACCTGGCCCTGCGGATGCGGGTGCACGCCCTGATGGAAGCGGTGTCCCGGGCCGGCCTGCCGGGCGTCACCGACCTCACCCCCGGCATCCGCTCCCTGCAGATCCGGACGGACCCCGCACGCCTCGCCCAGCGTGATCTCCTCGCGGCCGTGCGGCGGTTGGCGCGTTCCCTGCCGCCCACGGACGAACTGACCGTCCCCTCCCGAACCGTGCACCTCCCCCTGTCCTGGGACGATCCGGCCACCCGCGAGGCGATCACCCGCTACATGGCCGGGGTCCGCGACGACGCGCCCTGGTGCCCGTGGAACATCGAGTTCATCCGCCGCGTCAACGGCCTGGACACGGTCGCGGACGTCTACGACACGGTGTTCGCCGCGGAGTACCTGGTCCTCGGCCTCGGCGACGTCTACCTGGGCGCCCCGGTGGCCACTCCGCTCGACCCCCGCCACCGCCTCGTGACGACGAAGTACAACCCGGCGCGCACCTGGACCGCGGAGAACTCGGTCGGCATCGGCGGGGCCTACCTCTGCGTCTACGGCATGGACGGCCCCGGCGGCTACCAGTTCGTGGGCCGCACCACGCAGGTGTGGTCCCCGTGGCAGCAACGCGGCGCGTTCGAGCCGGGCTCACCCTGGCTGCTGCGCTTCTTCGACCGGATCCGCTGGTACCCGGTCGACGCGGACGAACTCCTCGGCCTCCGCGCCGACATCATCTCGGGCCGCTTCGTGCCACGCGTCGAGGAGGGCACCTTCTCACTGGCGGACCACCAGGCGTTCCTGGCCGAACACGCCGCGTCCATAGCGGAGTTCAGACGGCGCCAGCAGTCCGCGTTCGCGGCGGAACGTGACGCCTGGGAGGCGGCGGGCGAGTTCGCGCGGGCGGAGGCCGCCTCCGCACCGCCGTCCGCCCCGGCCGAGGTGACCGTCCCGGCGGGCGGACGCCTGGTGGAAGCGGAATTCGCCGCCTCCGTCTGGCAGCTGAACGTGGCGCCGGGGGACGAGGTGACGGCCGGGCAGCCGCTGCTCGCGCTGGAGGCGATGAAGATGGAGTCCAGGGTGCACGCGCCGATCACCGGGGTGGTGGCGGAGGTCCTGGCCAAACCCGGCGACCAGGTGGAGGCGGGGACGGCGCTGGTCGTCCTGGCCCCGGCACCGAACTGAGAAGAGGAGGCGGACATGTCCACCGCTGTCACCCGCGTCCGCGCGGCCTACGCCCGCATCGACGCCGTCGACCGCCCCGAGATCTGGATCGACCTGCGCCCGCGGGCCGAGGTGGAGGCCGAGGCGCGCGCGATCGACGACCGCGTGGCCTCCGGGGCCCGCCTCCCCCTGGCCGGCCGCCTGTTCGCCGCCAAGGGCAACATCGACGTGGCCGGCCTGCCCACGACGGCGGGCTGCCCGGCCTACGCGTACGAGCCGGCCGCCGACGCGCCGGCCGTAGCCCGTCTGCGTGCCGCGGGCGCGCTGGTCCTGGGCACGACGAACCTGGACCAGTTCGCCACCGGCCTGGTCGGCACCCGCTCCCCCCACGGGCCGGTACGCGCCGCCCACGACCCGGCCAGGATCAGCGGCGGTTCCAGCTCCGGCTCGGCGGTCGCGGTGGCCCTGGGCATCGTGGACTTCGCGCTCGGTACGGACACGGCGGGCTCGGGCCGGGTCCCGGCGGCGTTCAACGGTATCGTCGGCCTCAAACCGACCCGGGGCCTGGTGCCGACGGCGGGCGTGGTCCCGGCCTGCGCCTCGATCGACTGCGTGACGGTGTTCGCCCGCACCCTGCCCGAGGCCGAACAGGCCCTCACCTTCATGGCGTCCCCGCCCGGCCGCGAGCTGCCGGCCCTCCCCCAGCGGGCCCCCGGCCCCTGGCGCGTCGCCGTCCCACCGCTCGAACAGCTCGGCGAACTGGACGAGGGCTGGGCCGAGGCGTACCAGGCGGCGGCCGCACGGCTCGAGGCCTCCGGCGCGTCGGTACGCCCGGTCGACCTCACCCCGTTCACCCAGGCCGCCGCGATGCTGTACGAGGGCGCGTTCGTCGCCGAGCGGTACGCGGCCGTGGGGAGCTTTGTCGACAAGTTGATCTCAGAGGGAGGTGAGGGACTCGACCCCACCGTCGCCGGCATCATCACGCGAGCCCGTGACATCCCGGCCCACCGGCTCTTCACCGACCAGGACCGCCTGGCCGCCCTGCGCGCCCACGCCCTGACCGAACTGGCCGACGCCGACGCCCTGCTGCTCCCCACCGCGCCGGGCCACCCCACCCTCGCCGACGTCGCCGCCGACCCCCTGGGCGCCAACGCCCGCCTGGGCCGGTTCACCAACTCCACGAACCTCTTCGACCTGGCCGCGGTCGCCGTCCCGGCGGGCGAGGTGAACGGCCTGCCCTTCGGCGTGATGCTGATCGGCCCGGCGTTCACCGACGAACGCCTGGCCCGCATCGCCCGGACCCTGGAGCCGGAGACGAGCCTCGCCGTGGTCGGCGCCCACCTCACCGGCCAGCCCCTCAATCCCCAGCTGCTCGCCCTGGGCGCCCGCCTGGACCGCACGACCACCACCGCACCCGTCTACCGCCTGCACGCCCTGCGCACCGCGCCCGCGAAGCCGGGCCTCACCCACGTGGGCGAGGGCGGCGCGGCCATCGAGACGGAGGTGTGGCGGCTGCCCGCGGAGGGCCTGGGCCGCCTGCTGACCGCACTCCCCCGCCCGATGGCGCTGGGCTCGGTGGAGCTGGCCGACGGCACCCGGGTCCCCGGCTTCCTGTGCGAGCCGAGCGCACTGACGGACGCCGAGGACATCACCGGGTACGGCGGTTGGCGGTCCTATCTCGACCGGCCTGAGAACAGCCGGCCTGAAGGGGGGCGGCGCACCGCGCCACCGGCCACCGACACCCCGCACCCGCCGAGTTGATGAACCGGCCGTAGAGCGCCCCGACGGGGACGGTCGGGGCGGGCATCAGCACCGCGGCATCACCCCACCGACGAATAGGCCACCACACCCCGCAGCAACTGATCGACCGCCTTGCGCGCGGCCTTCGCCACCGTCGAGCCCTCCGCGGGAGAGGCGGCCGCGATCTGGCCGAGCACGTCGATCACCTGCTTGCACCACCGCACGAAGTCGCCCGCCGGCATCTCCGCCTCGCGCAGCACCTCGTCGAGCCCCTTGCCGCTGGCCCACATGTACGCGGCCCAGGCGAAGCCGAGGTCGGGCTCGCGCTGGCCGACGCCCTCGGTCTGGGTGATCCGGAACTCCTCCTCCAGAGCGTCCAGCCGGCCCCAGATCCGGACCATCTCCCCCAGCACCGCCTTGGCCCTGCCCGACGGCACCTTGGGCGCCATCGCGTCGTCGCCGACCCGGGCCTCGTACACCAACGCCGACACGCAGGCGGCGAGTTCGGCCGGGGCCAGGTCCTCCCAGACACCCTCGCGCAGGCATTCGCTGGCCAGCAGGTCGAGTTCGCCGTACAGCCGGGCGAGCCGCCTGCCGTGCTCGGTGACCTCGTCACCGCGCAGGTAGTCCAGCTCGGTCAGCAGGGCGACGATCCGGTCGAAGGTCCGCGCGATGGTGTTCGTACGGCCCTCGATCCGCCGCTCCAGCTGCGAGGTGTCCCGCAGCAGCCGGTGGTACCGCTCCGCCCAACGGGCATGGTCCTCACGGTCGTTGCACCCATGGCACGGATGCGCCCGAAGTGCCGTGCGCAGCCGCGCGATCTCGCGGTCGTCGGCGGCCTGCGAGCGCTTCTTGCGGGCACGCTCCGCCGGGATGTGCCCGGCCTTGGTGCGCAGCGCGGAGGCCAGGTCCCGGCGGGACTGCGGCGAGCGCGGATTGAAGGACTTCGGGATCCGCATCCGCTCCAGGGGCTCGACGGGGACCGGGAAGTCGATCGACGCCAGCCGCTTGACCTGCCGCTCGGCGGTCAGCACCAGCGGACGCGGGCCGTCGTGGTGGTCGAAGCCGCGGTGCCCGTTGGACCGGCCGGCGGGCAGACCCGGGTCCAGAACCAGTGCCAGTCCCGCGTACTTGCCCGTCGGCACGTGGATCACGTCACCCGGCTTGAGCTTCTCCAGGGCCACCGCGGCCTCGGCACGCCGCTGCGAGGCGCCCTGCCGGGCCAGCTCGGTCTCCCGGTCCTTCAGTTCGCGGCGCAGCCGCGCGTACTCCTCGAAGTCGCCGAGGTGGCAGGTCATGGAGGCCTTGTAGCCCTCCAGCCCCTCTTCGTTGCGCTGCACCTGCCGGGAGATCCCGACGACCGACTTGTCGGCCTGGAACTGCGCGAAGGAGGTCTCCAGCAGTTCACGGGACCGGTGCCGGCCGAACTGTTCGACCAGGTTCACCGCCATGTTGTACGACGGCTTGAAGCTGGAGCGCAGCGGGTACGTGCGGGTGCCCGCCAGGCCCGCCAGGTGCTCCGGGCTCATGCCCCGCTGCCACAGCACGACCGCGTGGCCCTCGACGTCGATGCCACGGCGGCCGGCGCGGCCGGTGAGCTGGGTGTACTCGCCCGGGGTGATGTCGGCGTGCTGCTCGCCGTTCCACTTGACGAGCTTCTCCAGCACCACGGAACGGGCGGGCATGTTGATGCCCAGCGCGAGGGTCTCGGTGGCGAAGACCGCCTTGACCAGGCCGCGGACGAACAGCTCCTCCACGACCTCCTTGAAGGTCGGCAGCATGCCCGCGTGATGCGCGGCGATGCCGCGCTCGAGGCCCTCCAGCCACTCGTAGTAACCGAGGACGTGCAGGTCCTCGGTGGGGATCGACGCCGTGCGCTCCTCGACCAGGGCACGCACCTGCTCCCGCGCCTCCTCGTCGTTGAGCCGCAGACCCGCGTACAGGCACTGCTGGACGGCGGCCTCACAGGCGGCACGGCTGAAGATGAAGGTGATGGCGGGCAGCAGGCCCTCGGAGTCGAGCCGCTCGATGACCTCGGGCCGGCTCGGCGTCCACACCCGTGAACGCTGCCTGCGCTCCCGCTCCCGGTCGGCCTCGCGCATGGCGCGGCCCCGCCTGCGGTCCTGGTACGACGGGCGACTGGCCTCCATACGAGCCAGCCGCGTGAGGTCGGGGTTGACGGCCTTCTTGTGGCCCTCGCCCTCCTCGAACAGGTCGTACATCCGCCGCCCGGCGAGTACGTGCTGGAACAGCGGCACGGGCCGGTGCTCGGAGACGATCACCTCGGTGTCACCTCGGACGGTGTCCAGCCAGTCGCCGAACTCCTCGGCGTTCGACACCGTCGCCGACAAGGACACCAGGGTCACCGACTCGGGCAGGTGGATGATCACCTCCTCCCACACCGCGCCGCGGAAGCGGTCGGAGAGGTAGTGCACCTCGTCCATGACCACGTACCCGAGGCCGAGGAGGGTCTGCGAGCCCGCGTACAGCATGTTGCGCAGCACCTCGGTGGTCATCACCACCACCGGGGCGTCCGGGTTCACGCTGTTGTCGCCCGTCAGCAGGCCGACCTTCCCGGAGCCGTAGCGCCGGCACAGGTCGGAGTACTTCTGGTTCGACAGCGCCTTGATGGGTGTCGTGTAGAAGCACTTCTTGCCCTGCTGGAGGGCGAGGTGGACGGCGAACTCGCCCACGATCGTCTTGCCCGAGCCGGTGGGGGCGGCCACCAGCACGCCCTTCCCCGCCTCGAGCGCCTGGCAGGCCTCGATCTGGAAGGGGTCGAGGCCGAAGTCGTACATCTCGCGGAAGGACGCGAGTGCGGTGGCCTGCTCGGCTGCCCGCCTGCGGGCTGCCGCGTACCGCTCGGCCGGTGAGAGGTCCTCTGTCATCGTGCTTTCGAGGTTACCGGGCCCCGCTGACAACAGGACGATCATTATCCGGAACGTGGGACGACCACAATGAGCGGTGCAGGGGCCGGTCAGGTCACGTCGTCATAGCCGTTGACCCGGTCCGGGCCCGGCTGCTCGGGCACCACCCGGCCGGCGGAGACCGGCTCGACCTCGTCGATGGCCTCCGGCGTGAGGTCCAGCTCGGAGGCCTCGTCGTCGGCGGGGCCCTCGGCCGCCCGGCGGCGCTTGCGCTTGTCGTTGAGCAGCGAGAAGGCGACCGCGGCGAAGTACAGCACCCAGATCGGCCCGGCGAGCGCCAGCATGGACAGCGGGTCGGTGCTCGGCGTGGCGACGGCCGCGAAGACCGTGATGCCCAGGATCATCCCGCGCCACCAGCCGAGCATGCGCCTGCCGGTCAGTACCCCGGTGAGGTTGAGCATGACCAGCAGCAGCGGCAGCTCGAAGGAAAGACCGAAGACGATCACCATGCGCGTGACGAGTTGCAGCAGGTCGTCGAGCGGCAGCAGGTTGTCGACGCCCTGCGGCGTGAAGCCGATCAGCACCTTCGCCGTCGTGGGCATCACCTTGTAGGCGAAGAACCCACCACCCATGAACAGCGGAGCACCGGTGAAGACGAAGCCGTAGGCGTACTTCTTCTCGTGCCGGTGCAGCCCCGGGGCGACGAACGCCCACAGCTGGTAGAGCCAGACCGGCGAGGCGAACACGACACCGGCCATCAGGGAGACCTGAAGGGCCAGCGTGAAGGGGGCGAGGAGGCCGTTGATCGTGATCCGCGCACACTGGGTGTCGCTGGTGGAGTTCACCAACTGCTCGAAGGACTGCTTGCAGCCGACGGAGTCCAGGATCGGCTTCGTCAGGAAGTTGATGATGTCGTTGTAGAAGAAGGCGGCGACGACCGTCACGACGATGACGGCCAGCATCGCCTTCGCGAGCCGGTTGCGCAGCTCACGAAGGTGATCCGCGAGAGGCATCCGCCCCTCGGGATCCTTCTCCTTCTTGCGGGCAGGCTTGAGCAACCCACGTCCTCATCTCGTGCGGCAGGCCGGACGGGTCCGGCCGTGCGTCAGCGCTGGGTGGTGTCCGTCGGCTCGTTGACCGGGCGCGAGCTGGTCACGTCACCGGGGGCGGCCTGGATCGTGCGCTGCGCCGGGGGCTGCTCGCCGGTGCCGGACGCCTGGGCGGAGGAGTTGCCCTCTTCCTTCATCGCCTTCGCCTCGCTCTTGAGGATGCGCGCGGACTTGCCGAGCGAGCGGGCCATGTCCGGAAGCTTCTTCGCGCCGAACAGCAGGATGACGACGACAAGGATGAGAATGATCTCGGGAGCTCCGAGCCTTCCGAACATAAGTCTTTACCTTCTCACCGAGGCGGCTGGGTGGGGTGCTGTCCGACCAGTCGGACACACGTCCGATCAATCGTGCTGCCAGCGATCGTAACGCTCGGGGGTAAACGTGAGGCAATCCCCGCGCTTACTCCCGGTCAGCGGTACGCGCCTCGTTCTCCGCACCGCGACCAGCAGCGTACCTGCCGCACCGGCTCGCGTGACAGGGCGAAGCGACCCAAAACGCTGGGGTCACAGGACTCACAGGGCCGCCACAGCGGCCCTCACAGCGAGTCGGCGGCACGGGCGGCACTCAGGGACGCCCGCTCCAGGTCCTCGGCCGCCCTGTTGATACGGCGTGCGGAGTCCGCGACCTGCTCGCCGAGGCGCCGCGCCTCCAGGAAGACCCGGACGGCCAGCACACCGAGGACGGCAAGTCCCAGGAAACCCACGGCTACCGCGAACATCGGCCAGAACATGACGTCGAGCCTAGACGGTCGAGTGCAGCCGCAGGGTCCTGACCCCGCCCCCGGTCAGCAGCTCGACGATGCGCTCCCCCGCGGGCTTGCGGACGGACGCCCCGCAGTCAGGGCAGACGAAGGAGTAGAACGTCGTACGGCTGGTGGCGCCGATCGCCAGGCGCAGCGCGCTCGCGGAGAGCTCGAAGCGGCCCCGGCAGTCCGGGCAGCCCGCCCTGAACACCACGGGGACCACGCTCCTCATCCCGGCGAACGCCGCCGCGACCGACATGTCCCTCACCCCGGACCCCGCAGACTCGCTCACAGCCCCAGCTCCTCTTTTCCTGGTCGTCCGCCCGCGGGGCACCTCAGCCGGTACGCCCCCACGGCCCACTCCCACCGGTCATCAACGCCGTGCACAGCACCGTCACTCCTGCGGCACGTCGTACGCCGCGAGCGCCTCGGTCGCCGCCTGGCGGGCACTGGCGGCCAGCTCGGGCGGCGAGACGATCCGGCCGTCGCGGCCCAGCCGCAGCGCCAGGCGTCTGAGCGATGCCGGATCAGGGGTGCGCAACGTAATACGCAGTCCGCCGTCGGGAAGCTCATCCGCGCTGTCGTGCGGGTAGTACTCGGCCACCCAGCGGCCACCGGGACCCACCTCGACCACCACCTCCGGGTCCTCGGCGGCGGGCTGCACCAGGGCCTCGGACAGGTCCCGCAGCTCTATCTCCGGCGGCGCCGACGGCTCGTCGAGGATCCTGATCTCCGCGACCCGGTCGAGCCGGAAGGTACGCCGGGCCTCGGAGCGGCGGCACCAGGCCTCTACATAGGTATGGCCGACACTGACCAGGCGGATGGGGTCGATCTCGCGCTCGGTGACCTCGTCCCGGGCCGGTGAGTAGTAACGGATCCACAGCCGGCGACGCTCGGAGATCGCCCGGTCGACGTCGGCGAAGACCCCGCCCTCGGACTCGAAGGTCACCGACAGCCGGGAGCTGGCGCCGGCCGCCTCGCCCGCCGCGGCCTCCACCTTGGCCGTCGCCCGCAGCAGCGCCTGCCGGTCCCCCTCCCGCAGACCGGGCAGAGTGGCGACGGCACGGGCAGCCACCAGCAGGGCGGTGGCCTCGTCCGCGGCGAGCCTGAGCGGCTCCGCGGCCTCCGCGCCGAGCGCGGCGGGATTGTGCCACCAGATGCGCTCACCGTCGGTGTCGATGTCGAGCAGGTCACCGCCACGGAAACTGGTGCCGCACATGGGCAGCACGTCGAGGTCGGAGACCAGCTCGTCCTCGGTGATCCCGAAAGCGCGCGCCACGTCCGCGACCCGCGCACCGGGACGCTCCCGCAGATACGTCACCAGGGAGAGCATCCGCCGGGTCTGGTCGATGGCGTTCACGGACCTGACCGGTTTGCCTGCCACTGTCCTGCTCCCCTCCCCCTCAGCCCTTGGCCACGGCACGCAGCCGGTCCACCACTTCGGCCCGCAGCTCGGCCGGCTCGCGGACCACCACGTCCGGACCGAACTCCACCAGCCAGGCGTCCAGACCATGCCCGTACGGAATCTCCAACTCGTCCCAGCCGTCTCCGAGTTCCCGCACCGACGTCGCCTTCGCCCGAAGGGGGTAACCGGCACCCGAACGCAGCCGGATCAAGGCCGTACGATCGGCGATCTCACCCGCCCAGCTCGCCACGGTCTCGCGAACGGTGACCACGTCGGGGACCGGAGCGGTGAAACCGTTGCCCCGGGTACGCACCTTCCCGGTGATCCGCGACAGCCGGAACACCCGTTCGGCGCCCCGGTCGCGGTCCCAGCCCGCCAGATACCAGTGACCGCGCCAGCATTCCAGCGCCCACGGCTCCACATGCCGGGGCTCCGGATGGGCGGCGGAGGCCTTGCGGTAGTCGAACACGACCGGACGGCGGTCACGGCAGGCCAGCATCAACGGCTCGAAGGCGGCCTCGTGCACCGGGATACGCGGCTCCAGGGCGCCGTGCGCCTCGTACGGGTCCACGTCCTCCGGCAGCCCGGCCGCGCGCAGCTTCTGCAAGGCCCCACTGGCCGCGCCGGCCAGCCTGGCCTGCTGCCAGACCTTGGCGGCCAGGCCCAGGGCGGCGGCCTCCTCGGCGTCCAGGGTGATGGGGGGCAGGCGGTTGCTGTCCCGGCGAGCGAGGTAGCCGACCTCACCGTCGATGTTCTCGACGGTCTCGATGACCAGGCCCAGCTCGCGCAGGTCGTCCTTGTCACGCTCGAACATCCGGCTGAACGAGTCGTCACTGCCCGCCGCACCCCTGTCCGGCCTGGTGGCCGCGCCCCTGTCCGGCCTCGTGGCCTCGACGTATGCCTCGATGGAATCACGCAGCTCGCGCTTGCTGAGCGGCCTCCGCGTCCCCAGCAAGCACAACGCCAGGTTCATCAGCCGCTCGGCCTTGGCAATGGCCATCGACGCCCTTCGCCTTCCCTATGGTGGTTCCGACCGATGACCGTACCGCTCCGGAGCGTCGCGGCCAAAGCCGATACAGAACCGAGGGCCCATGCGGACAGCACGGACCCTCGGCAGGCCGGAATCGGTCAGCGCTTGGCGACGCCCACCAGGTCGCAGACGAAGATCAGCGTCTCGCCCGGGGCGATCCGGCCACCGGCACCCCGGTCGCCGTACGCGAGGTGCGCGGGGATGACCAGCTGGCGGCGACCGCCGACCTTCATGCCCTGCACGCCCTTGTCCCAGCCCTGGATGACCTGGCCGACGCCGAGCTGGAAGTCCAGCGGGGTGCCACGGTTCCAGGAGGCGTCGAACTCCTCGCCCGTGGAGAACGCGACGCCCACGTAGTGAACCTTCACGAAGTCACCGGCGGCGGCGACCTCGCCGTCCCCCTCCCAGATGTCCTTGATCTCGAGGTCCGCCGGGGGCTCGCCGCCCGGGAAGTCGATCTCGGGCTTCTCGATGTTCACGTCTAAAGCTCCTGCTTGTGTACGACTCGGAACGCGGACAGTCTGTCATCTCCGAGCCGCCCGCGCCCGCGACCGGCGGCCCGCCACCCGCACTACAGCGCCGCCAGGATGTCCACGGTGAACACCAGCGTGGAGCCCTTCTTGACGGGGCCGCCGCTGGGCGGGGTGTCGCCGTAGCCCAGCTCCGGGGGCACCACGACCAGGATCCGGCTGCCCACCTTCTTGCCCGCGACGCCATCGGCCAGGCCCTTCACGACCTGCTGCATCTGCTCCAGGGAGATCTGACTCAGCCGCCCCGTGCCGTACGTCTCCTGGAACGTCTTTCCGCTCTCCCAGACCAGGCCCTGGAACTGGCACAGGATGGCCTGGCTCGCCTTGACCTCGGCGCCATCACCCTCCAGGACGTAGTTCGACACGAGCTTCTTCGGCGGATCCGACTTGGGGATCTCCACCGAAGGGGCGCTGCCGTCGGTCGCGGTGCCGACCTTCGGCAGGCCGGCGTCGGTCTGCGCGACCGGCTTGCCCTTGCTGGAACTCTTCGAGTTGAAGGAGTCCACCAGGTCGACGACGAAGACCAGCGTGTCGGTGCCCTTGATGCCCGCATCCGGATTGCCCGACGTGCCGTATCCCAAGGCCGGCGGAACGGCCATCACGACCCGGCTGCCGGCCTTCCTGCCCGCCAGGGCGTACCGCCAGCCGTCGATGAGGCTCCCCTGGGCGAGCTGCATCACCAGAGGAGCCTTGCGGTCGTAGGAATTGTCGAAGACCTTCGCCGTGGCCCAGATCTGCCCCAGGTAGTTCGCCACGACGAAGTCGTTCTCCGCGACCGTGCGGCCGTTGCCCGCGATCACCGTTCGGACCGCCAGGTTCTTCGACGGCTCCCCCGTGCCCTTGGCCACCGTCGGTTTCTCCCCGAACTTCGTACCCGCCGTGATGGCGGGCAGCGGACCGTCCACGATCTTCGGCGGCGGAACCGAGGACGCGGAGGCCGACGGCGACGCGGACGCCTTGCTCGATGCGGACGAACCGTCGCCGCAGCCGGCGATCGTGACCAGTCCTGCGGGAACGGCGGCAAGGAGGAGTGAGCGTCGGCGCACGGGAAGAGCCTCGTAATCGGTCGATCTTGCGGATGGCGTGCGCGCAACTCTACGGCGTGACACGGGCGCCGTACGGAAAACGTACGGCGCCCGTGTCACGTTCCGGCATGGGTGTGCACAAACGTCTGCCCCACAAACACCCGGCGGGAACGCCCGGCTCACATTCCGGCGATCAGCTTCTCCACCCGGTCGTCCACCGAACGGAACGGGTCCTTGCACAACACGGTCCGCTGCGCCTGGTCATTCAGCTTCAGGTGCACCCAGTCGACCGTGAAGTCCCGGCGCTGCTCCTGCGCACGCCGGATGAAGTCACCACGCAGCCGCGCCCGAGTGGTCTGCGGCGGAACCGACTTCCCCTCGAAGATCTTCAAGTCGTTGCAGATCCGAGTGGCCTGCCCCTTCTTCTCCAGCAGGTAGTACAGGCCACGACGACGGTGGATGTCGTGGTAGGCGAGGTCTATCTGGGCGACCCGCGGATGCGACATCGTCATGTTGTGCTTGGCCCGGTACCGCTCGATGAGCTTGTACTTCATCACCCAGTCGATCTCGGTGCCGATCCGGTCGAGATCCTCGCTCTCGATCGCGTCCAGCGTGCGGCCCCACAGCTCCAGCACCTGCTCGACCGTGCCCGTACGGATCCCGCGGCGCTCGCAGAAGTCCACGGCCTTCTCGTAGTACTCCCGCTGCACCTCCAGCGCGGAGGCCTCCCGGCCGCTGGCCAGACGCACCTTGCGCCGGCCCGTGATGTCATGGCTGACCTCGCGGATCGCCCGGATCGGGTTCTCCAGGGTCAGGTCACGCATCACCGTGCCCGCCTCGATCATGCGCAGCACCAGGTCGGTGGCACCGACCTTGAGCAGCATCGTCGTCTCGGACATGTTCGAGTCGCCCACGATGACATGCAGTCGGCGGTAGCGCTCGGCGTCCGCGTGCGGCTCGTCGCGCGTGTTGATGATGGGCCGGGAGCGGGTCGTCGCCGAGGAGACGCCCTCCCAGATGTGCTCCGCCCGCTGGCTCACGCAGTAGACCGCGCCACGCGGGGTCTGCAGCACCTTGCCGGCACCGCACAGCAGCTGCCGGGTGACCAGGAACGGGATCAGGATGTCCGCGAGCCGGGAGAACTCCCCGTGCCGGGCCACCAGATAGTTCTCGTGGCAACCATAGGAGTTGCCCGCCGAGTCGGTGTTGTTCTTGAAGAGGTAGACGTCGCCCGCGATTCCCTCCTCGTGCAGGCGTCGTTCCGCGTCCACCAGGAGTCCTTCGAGAATGCGCTCGCCGGCCTTGTCGTGGGTGACCAGTTCGATCACATTGTCACATTCGGGTGTCGCATATTCCGGATGTGACCCCACGTCGAGATAGAGCCGGGCGCCGTTTCGCAGAAAGACATTACTGCTGCGGCCCCATGACACGACACGGCGGAAGAGGTACCGCGCCACCTCGTCAGGCGACAGGCGGCGCTGTCCCCTGAACGTGCACGTGACGCCGTACTCGTTCTCCAGCCCGAAAATGCGGCGGTCCATGACTGAACATTACGCCCGATCCCCCGAGCTGAAACGGGGTTCGGCAGCACGATTTGGATCATTTTCCGATGAAGCCGCAACGACCGCACCCCCGGCGGGAGCTGCGAGGACCCGCCCGGTGGCCACCAGGACCAGCAACGACACCGCCCCCGCCGCACCCGGCACGGCGAATCCCCACAGCGCGCCACCCGCCTCGACCACCGGGCCCGCCAGGCCCGTTCCGGCCGACGCACCCACCGTGAACGTCGTCACGAGCCAGGAGAACGCCTCGGTGACCGTACCGCTCGGCGCGTGCCGGTCGACGATGATGAAGGCACAGGCGATGCACGGCGCGAGAAACACCCCGGAGACCGCCGTCAGCAGCACCATGGCCACCGCCCCCGGCATCAGCGTCAGCGGCAGGTAACACACCGCCAGAAGAGCCACCAGCACCCTCAGTCGCCGCTCGGGCACACCACTCCACCGCCGCGCCCCGTACACCGTGCCGCCCACCAGCGCGCCCAGCCCCAGCGCCGCCATCAGCCAGCCGTACACCGCGTCGCCGCCGTGCTCGTCCGCGTACGGCACCGAGGCCACCGTGATGGAGCCGAGCGCGATGCCCACGAACAGGAAGGCACCCAGCAACGCCAGCAGCCCGGGCGAACGCAGCGCGCCCAGCCAGTGCGCCTCACGGGGAGCCGACCGCCACGCGCGCGAAGGCGGGGAGACGACCACCGAGAGCGCGCCCAGCACCCCGACGGCGTTCAGGGCCAGCAGCGCGGCCCGCTCGTCCCACAGCGACACGCACAGCGTCACCAGCAGCGGGCCGGCCGTGAACATGACCTCCTGCGCCACCGCGTCCATCGCGTACGCCGTGTGCACCTGCTCCTCCCGCCGCAGCACCGACGGCCACAGGGCCCGCAGACCGCCCTCGAGAGGCGGGGTGAACAGCCCGGCCGCCGCGACCGCGGCGCAGGCGAGCGGCAGCGGGTCGGTGCCGGAGAAGGCGAACACCGCCATCGCCAGGGCCGAGGCCACCGCGGCGGGCAACTGCACACGCGGCTGCCCGTACAGGTCCACCAGGCGGCCCAGCACCGGCTGCCCCACGGCGTTCGCGACGCCGTAGACCGCCGCCAGGGCCCCGGCGAGGCTGTACGTGCCCCCCTGGGCACGGACGAAGAGCACCAGCGCGATGGCCGCCGTGGCGTTCGGCAGCCGGCCCACCAGCGTGCCCGTCAACAGCCGGACCGCGTGCCTCGCCCTGAGGATCTCCAGGTATCCCGCGGCCATCGACTGCCTCCTGGTTTTACGTATAACGTCAACCTGCCATACGTACCATGTGCGCTGTTCACGCGTCCACACGAAGGAGCGGGACAAGGACCGGGGCAGCGACCGGTGGGAATCCGGTCCGAAGACCGGGGCAACGGACCAGCCGAAGGAGCGCACCCACGGTGGCACCCAGCAACACGCGCCCGACGAGCCGTGACGTCGCCCAGGCCGCCGGGGTCTCACAAGCGGCCGTCTCGCTCGTCCTCGGCGACAAATGGCGCGGCCGGGTCTCGGCGGCCACCGCCGAACGCGTCCGGGAAGCCGCACGCCACCTCGGCTACCGGCCCAACCTCGCCGCCCGCAACCTGCGCCTCGGCCGAACCCGCACCGTCCTCCTCGTCGTACCCGCCCTGACCACCGAATTCTTCGCCGGCGTCTACACCGGCGCGGCCCGCGTCGCCGCCCAGCACGGCTTCGGCGTCGTCCTCTACCCCTCCCCCGAGGGCATCGGCCCGGCCCGCCCGTCCCCCACCACCATCGAAGGAAGGCCCTCGCGAGCCGCCGCCATCCCCGACCCCTTCGCCTCCGCCCAGGCCGCCCTCGACGGCGTCATCGCCTCCTCCATGGCCGCCGACGCCCTCACCGCCATCCGCGGCGACCAGCTCCCCCTCGTCATGCTCGACAGCGACCCCGACGGCAGCCTCGGCGCCGCCACGGTCAACCTGGACATCGCGGACGGCGTACGACAGGTCGCCGACCACCTGCTCGGCCTCGGCCACCGGCGCTTCCTGCACCTCGCCGCGGACATCGCCTCCTGGACCTTCGAGGTACGCGCGCGCGAGCTGGCCGCACGGGTCCACGCCGTCCCCGGCACCGAGCTCCGCACCGTCCACGCCCCCATCTCCATCGAGGACGCCCTCACCGCCACCGCCGCCGCCCTGGCCGGCCCGGGCCCCCGCCCCACCGCCCTCGTCTGCGACGACGACAAACTCGCCGCCGGCGCCTACAAGGCCCTGCGCCGCCTCGGCCTGCGCATCCCGGACGACCTGTCCGTCACCGGCCTCGACGACCTCGCCCTCGCCACCGCCATCGACCCCGAACTGACCACCGTCCGCCTGGACGCCGAACGCTTCGGTGAACGCGGCATGCGCGCCCTCCTGGCGGTCCTGGAGGGCCGCCGGCCGGAGAGCGGGGACATACCGGTGGAACTGGTGGTACGGGGCTCCACGGCACCCCCCAGCGCCTCCTGACACGCCTGTGCCCCGGCCGTGCGGTCGGCCGGGGCACACCAGGGGCGGGGCAGCCTACTTCTCCTCGGGCTCCTCCGCGCTCTCCGCCTCCGTGCTCGCCCCGTTCGCCTCCAGCAGACGGCCCAGCTGACGGCCCACGATGCGCTTGAACTTGCGCTTCTGCGGGCGCGTACGGTCCAGCACCGCGACCTCCAGGCGCTCGGCGGGGATCTCCCGCTCACTGCCGTTCGTGTCGCGGGACAGGGCCTGCACCGCCAGCTTGAGCGCCTCGGCCAGCGACATGCCGTCCTGGTGACGCTGATCGAGGAAACCGCTGATCTGCTCGGCGTTGCCACCGACCGCGACCGAACCGTGCTCGTCCACGATCGAACCGTCGTGCGGCAGGCGGTAGATCTGGTCACCCTCCGGGGTCTCCCCCACCTCGGCGACCACCAGCTCCACCTCGTACGGCTTCTCGGCCGCGCTGGAGAAGATCGTGCCCAGCGTCTGGGCGTAGACGTTGGCCAGGCCCCTGGCCGTCACGTCGTCCCGGTCGTAGGTGTAACCACGCAGGTCGGCATAGCGCACGCCACCGATCCGCAGGTTCTCGTACTCGTTGTACTTGCCGGCGGCCGCGAAGCCGATCCGGTCGTAGATCTCGCTGAACTTGTGCAGCGCGCGGGACGGGTTCTCACCGACGAAGACGATGCCGTCGGCGTACTGGAGCACCACAAGGCTGCGGCCACGGGCGATGCCCTTGCGGGCGTACTCCGCCCGGTCGGCCATGGCCTGCTGGGGTGAGACATAGAACGGCGTCGACACCGGTTATCCGTCCCTTTCTGTGGAAGTCACTGCGATCACCTGGGCAAGGAGGGCTGTGGCTACAGCAGCGCGGCCCGCGGACCGTCGGGCTGCTCCAGCCGCCGCTCGAGAATCGCACGGGCGATCTGTGACGACTCGTCCTCGGTGAGCCGGCGGAAGCCGTCCTCGGTGATCACGGTGACGATGGGGTAGATCCGGCGGGCGACATCGGGACCACCGGTCGCCGAGTCGTCGTCAGCCGCGTCGTACAGGGCCTGCACCACGAGGGTCGTGGCCTGGTCCTCGGTCAGGTCGTCGCGGAACAGCTTCTTCATCGCGCCGCGCGCGAAGATCGAGCCGGAGCCCGTCGCCGCGTAGCCGTGCTCCTCGGAGCGGCCGCCCGTGACGTCGTAGGAGAAGATGCGGCCCTTCTCGCGGTCCACGTCGTAACCGGCGAAGAGCGGCACCACGGCCAGGCCCTGCATGGCCATGCCGAGGTTGGAACGGATCATGGTCGACAGCCGGTTCGCCTTGCCCTCCAGCGACAGCTGGGCGCCCTCGACCTTCTCGAAGTGCTCCAGCTCGAGCTGGAAGAGCTTGACCATCTCCACGGCGAGACCGGCGGTGCCGGCGATGCCGACGGCCGAGTACTCGTCCGCCGGGAACACCTTCTCGATGTCCCGCTGGGCGATCACGTTCCCCATGGTGGCCCGGCGGTCACCGGCGAGCACCACGCCGCCGGGGAAGGTCACGGCGACGATCGTGGTGCCGTGGGGCGCCTCGATCACGCCCTGGGTGGGGGGCAGCTGGCGCTTGCCGGGCAGCAGCTCGGGCTGGTGCCCGGACAGGAAGTCCATGAAGGAGGAGGATCCTGGCGTCAGGAAGGCAGCTGGTAGACGCCCGGTGCTACGAGTGTTGGCTTCCACGCGTTTCCTTCCACATATGCAGCAGCCCGCCTTATGGCATCGGGCTGATCCTTGAACTGCCCCAGTGCGGCGTTGCAGCTGAAGCACAGTACGCCACGGACCCTACCCGTCTCATGGCAGTGATCCACATGCACGGGCGGAGCCGCAAGACATGTGCAGCAGACGCCCCCTTGGGCGGCGATCAACTCGACGCGCTCGGCTTCGGTGAGGCCGTACTGCCGTCTCAGATGGTCTGCGCGCCCTTCGGAGGCCCGGCACGCCTTGCAGCGCGTCGGCAAGCCGTCTGATGCCCACGCATTGCGGTGCCCTTCGCCCGGCGGCTTGACCTGACCGCACTTCAAGCAGAGCTCATGCCCGACAGGAACCTCCGCTCTGGGGCGGACCTTCTTACCCAGGCTCTGCTGGCGCGACCGGTGACAGTCCGATGCACAGTCGCGGCAGTGCCGCTGAAGGCCATCAAGACTCGACCGCTTGCGAGCGAAGGCCGCGTGCGGCTTGCACTCAGCGCACCGCACGCAGCGCTTCGACTGCTCAGTCCCGGACACCCCACCCCGCTATTTTCGATTCAAAGGGGAAACAGGATCCATACCTTTACTGTCCGCCCTTTTGCACGAAGGACCTCACGAAATCCTCGGCGTTCTCTTCCAGGACGTCATCGATTTCGTCCAGAACCGAGTCCACGTCGTCGCTCAGCTTCTCGTGCCGCTCCTTGAGGTCCTCCGAGCCCTGCGCTTCCTGCGCCTGCTCCTCGGCCTCCTCGGTGGAGCGCGTCGCCTTCTGCTGGCCGCCGCCGGTGTCCTTGGTCGCCATAACCCTCACCCCGCTCAGTTCGCCCGACATGGTCGGCAGGTCGGCATTCCTGCCGATCGGTGATGATCAGACCCTACAAGCCGGGTCCGACATCGGCCCCGCAGTTTCTCGAACGTACGGGAGCCATCTCGATGATTCCCGGGCGGTGGGATTTCCACCCTGTCCGCCCGGGGCGGTCCGAGTACCCCGTAGGGCACGCTCAGCCGCCTGACAGGACCCTGACCAGGTCTTCCGCCGTGCGGCAGCGGTCCAGGAGCTCCTTCACGTGATTTCGCGTTCCGCGAAGCGGTTCCAGGGTTGGGACCCGCTGGAGCGAGTCCCGACCCGGGAGGTCGAAGATCACCGAGTCCCAGGAGGCGGCCGCGACGTCGTCCGCGTACTGCTCCAGGCAGCGCCCGCGGAAGTAGGCGCGCGTGTCCTCAGGCGGCTTCGTACGGGCCCGGTCGACCTCGGTCTCGTCCAGGAGGCGCTTGATGCGTCCGCGGGCCGCCAGACGGTTGTACAGGCCCTTCTCGGGGCGTACGTCGGCGTACTGGAGGTCCACCAGGTGGAGCCGGGCGGCGTCCCAGTCGAGGCCGTCGCGGCGGCGGTATCCCTCCATGAGTTCGCGCTTGGCCACCCAGTCGAGCTCGCCGGCGAGGCTCATGGGGTCGTTCTCGAGCCGGTTGAGGGTGTCCTCCCAACGGGCCAGGACGTCCTTCGTCTGCTCGTCGGCGTCAGCGCCGAAGCGTTCCTCGACGTACTTGCGGGCGAGCTCGAAGTACTCCATCTGCAGTTGGACGGCGGTGAGTGTCCGGCCGCTGCGCAGTGTGATCAGGCGCTGGAGCGTCGGGTCGTGGGAGACCTGGTGGAGGGTGCGGACGGGCTGGTCGACGGCCAGGTCGACGGCGATGAAGCCGTCCTCGATCATGGACAGGACCAGGGCGGTCGTGCCCAGCTTGAGGTAGGTGGAGATCTCGGAGAGGTTGGCGTCGCCGATGATCACGTGCAGGCGGCGGTATTTCTCCGCGTCGGCGTGGGGTTCGTCCCGGGTGTTGATGATCGGACGCTTGAGGGTCGTCTCGAGGCCCACCTCGACTTCGAAGTAGTCCGCGCGCTGGCTGAGCTGGAAGCCGTGTTCGTGGCCGTCCTGGCCGATGCCGACGCGGCCGGCGCCGGCGAAGACCTGGCGGGAGACGAAGAAGGGCGTCAGGTGGCGCACGATGTCCGAGAACGGGGTTTCCCGCTTCATCAGGTAGTTCTCGTGCGTGCCGTAGGAGGCGCCCTTGTTGTCGGTGTTGTTCTTGTAGAGGTGGATCGGCTGGGCGCCGGGCAGCTGGGCCGCCCGTTCGGCGGCCTCGGCCATGATCCGCTCGCCGGCCTTGTCCCAGAGGACGGCGTCGCGGGGGTTGGTGACCTCCGGCGCGCTGTATTCGGGGTGCGCGTGGTCCACGTAGAGGCGGGCACCGTTGGTGAGGATCACGTTGGCGAGGCCGATGTCCTCGTCGGTGAGCTGGCTGGCGTCGGCGGACTCGCGGGCGAGGTCGAAGCCTCGCGCGTCGCGCAGCGGGTTCTCCTCCTCGAAGTCCCAGCGGGCCCGGCGGGCCCGGTGCATCGCCGCGGCGTAGGCGTTGACGATCTGGGATGAGGTGAGCATGGCATTGGCGTTGGGGTGGCCGGGGACGGAGATGCCGTACTCCGTCTCGATGCCCATTACTCGCCGTACGGTCATGCGGCCCTCCTTGCCCGGCGGCGCCCTCGGTCGTGGACGCCGCTCAAGTACCGCTGGCGCTCCGGTGCGTGTGCGGTGCCCGTCCCCGCACTGCGCGACTCGGCGGTAGGAAAGAGCCTAGAACGCCTTTGCGCTGGTGGGGAGATCATTTGCGTCATTTGCGTGCTCCAGCCGTGCCTGGAAAACAGTCGGCTGCGGGTACCCCGTGGAGGGCACCCGCAGCCGCCCTGTTCTTACAGGTACTGACCGGTGTTCGCCACCGTGTCGATGGAGCGCCCGGTGTCCGCGCCCTGCTTTCCGGTGATGAGGGTGCGGATGTAGACGATCCGTTCGCCCTTCTTTCCGGAGATGCGGGCCCAGTCGTCGGGGTTCGTGGTGTTCGGCAGGTCCTCGTTCTCCTTGAACTCGTCCACGCAGGCCTGGAGCAGGTGGGAGACGCGGAGACCCTTCTGGTTGTTGTCGAGGAATTCCTTGATCGCCATCTTCTTGGCGCGTCCGACAATGTTTTCGATCATGGCGCCGGAGTTGAAGTCCTTGAAGTAGAGGACTTCCTTGTCACCGTTGGCGTAGGTGACCTCCAGGAAGCGGTTCTCCTCGGATTCGGCGTACATGTGCTCGACCGCGGTCTGGATCATGCTCTGGACCGTGAGGGACTTGTCGCCGCTGTGCTCGCCGAGGTCGTCCGCGTGCAGCGGGAGGCGTTCGGTGAGGTACTTGCCGAAGATGTCCTTGGCTGCCTCGGCATCCGGACGCTCGATCTTGATCTTCACGTCGAGCCGGCCGGGCCGCAGGATGGCGGGGTCGATCATGTCCTCGCGGTTGGAGGCGCCGATGACGACCACGTTCTGCAGGCCTTCCACGCCGTCGATCTCGGCGAGCAGCTGCGGGACGATGGTGTTCTCCACGTCGGAGCTGACGCCGGAGCCGCGGGTGCGGAAGAGGGACTCCATCTCGTCGAAGAAGACGATCACGGGGGTGCCCTCGCTGGCCTTCTCCCGGGCCCGCTGGAAGACGAGGCGGATCTGCCGCTCGGTCTCGCCGACGTACTTGTTCAGGAGCTCGGGGCCCTTGATGTTGAGGAAGAAGCTCTTGCCGGCGGCCTGGCCGGTGACCTCGGCGACCTTCTTGGCCAGCGAGTTGGCGACGGCCTTGGCGATGAGCGTCTTGCCGCATCCGGGGGGTCCGTAGAGCAGGACGCCCTTGGGCGGGCGCAGTTCGTGCTCCTTGAACAGGTCCGGGTAGAGGTACGGCAGCTCGACCGCGTCGCGGATGGCCTCGATCTGGCCGCCGAGGCCGCCGATCTGCTCGTAGCCGATGTCGGGGACCTCTTCGAGGACGAGTTCCTCGACCTCGCTCTTGGGTACCACCTCGTAGACGTAGCCGGAGCGGGGTTCGAGCAGCAGGGCGTCGCCGGGGCGGATGGTGACGTCCAGCAGCGGCTCGGCGAGCCGTACCACCCGTTCCTCGTCGGTGTGCCCGAGCACCAGGGCGCGCTCGCCGTCCTCGAGGATCTCCTTGAGGGTGACGATGTCCCCGACGCGCTCGAACTCCATGGCTTCGACCACGTTGAGCGCTTCGTTGAGCATCACTTCCTGGCCGCGCCTGAGGTCGTCGAGTTCGACGCTCGGGCTGACGTTCACCCGGAGCTTGCGGCCGCCGGTGAAGATGTCGGCGGTGCCGTCCTCGTTGGCCTGCAGGAAGACGCCGAAGCCGGCCGGCGGCTGGGCGAGCCGGTCGACCTCTTCCTTGAGGGCCACGATCTGGTCGCGGGCCTCGCGGAGAGTGTTGGCGAGTCGCTCGTTCTGGGCGGACACGCCGGCCAGGTTCGTCTGCAGCTCGACGATCCGCTCTTCGAGAATCCTCGTGTGTCGCGGAGAGTCGGCGAGCTTGCGTCGCAGGACGGCGATCTCCTGCTCAAGGTAAGCGATCTGCCCGGCCGGGTCGTCGGACCCTCGTCCCGGGCGGATGCCGCGGTTCATGTCGTCGTCGTGGGCTGCCACGGTCCTCACCTCCTCCAAGGGGAGCTGGACGCTTCCAGACCCTACCTGGGTGGGTGTCGATTGAAACCCCTAGATCACAAAGACTGTCAAGGAGTGTCCGATCTTCACCCTTGCGCTCTCCCTCGCACCAGGGGAATACCCACCGAACATGATGGGGAAGCCGCCGCAGGTAGGGTCAAGACGTTCAACACCCGTCAGAGCTGGCCGGATTCCCGTCGGCTCGGCGCTCAAACGGCAGGAGAGATGACCGTGCAGCAGGAGGCCCGAAGCGGCGGCGAGACGCTGGAGGTCTGGATCGACCAGGATCTGTGTACGGGCGACGGCATCTGCGCCCAGTACGCACCGGAGGTGTTCGAGCTGGACATCGACGGCCTGGCTTACGTGAAGGGCCCGGACGAGGAGCTGTTGCAGGCCAGGGGGGCCGCAACGCCCGTGCCGCTGCCGCTTCTCACGGATGTCGTGGATTCGGCGAAGGAGTGTCCGGGCGAGTGCATCCATGTGCGTCGGGTTTTGGACAAGGTGGAGGTTTACGGTCCGGACGCGGAGTGACCTTTCGGACACCCACCGTGAACATTGTCTGATTTCTCACATGGTCCGCGCGCGGGAACTCGTTTCAGACGCTGTGGGCCTGGTCGGGCGTGGAGCGGACGAACGCGTTCCCCTTCCACTGCCACTTGGTCGCGGTCTTGAGGTCGGGGCAGCAACTCGGTACGTCGGAAGAGGAGTAGCCGAGCAGGGTGGCGGTGACGGCTCCGGCGCGGACGGTGAAGTCGGTGACGTTGAGCCGGTCCTTGGGGGCGACGAGGGTGGCCACGACGCGTGGCTTCCCGGTGCCGGCGGCGTGGGTGAGGACGTACACGCCGTCGGGCGGGGTGCCCATGGCGGAGTCGCAGTGGACCACGGCGACCGTCTCCGGGCTGCCGTCGCCGTCGAGGTCCCCGGACGCCTTCTTGGCCACCACGGGCTTGACGCGTCCGCAGGCGAGGGGGAAGGCGACGCCCGCGGTGGTGGGTGGTGCGGCGGCCGGGGGGGCGGACTTCGCTCCGGTGCCGGTGCTCGGCTGGGCGGCGGTGGCGGAGCCGGGCTGGAGGACCGAGGAGAGGGCCACTACACCGGCGACGGCCGTGGCGGTGGCGAGCCAGTGGATCGGGCGGGGGTGGGCGTGAGCGAGTTCCGGGACGGCGGATTGCTGCACTAGGAGCGTCTCCTGTGAGGGCTGTGCCGGTGGGAGTGGCCAGCATGGTGCCACACGTCACAGTTCGGGGGAACGGCGGGGTCAGGGGTTTCCCGGACCGCGGGAGTCCGGTCCCTGGTGCTCCGTCAACGCGCGGGTGCCCCGGCTGGGTTCCGGGAGGGTTCCGGGAACTTCGCCGTGGCGCCCGCGCGTTGGTGCGGCTGGAGCGGCACCTGCGTCACCGGGGTGGCGATGCCGCAAGGGGCCGGCTCAGCGGCCGGTGCCTCCGTCGGCGTTGGGGCCGGCGTAGTCCTCGCCGTAGGCGCCCTTGGCAGGGCGGCGGCGGCGCATGGGCGGCTCGACGCCGTCGGCGAGGCGGCGGGCGGTGAGGAGGAAGCCGGTGTGGCCGATCATCCGGTGGTCGGGGCGGACGGCGAGGCCCTCGATGTGCCAGTTGCGGATCATGGTCTCCCAGGAGGTCGGCTCGTTGAAGCAGCCGATCTCCCGGATGGACTCCACGGTCCGGGCGAGCTGGGTGGTGGTGGCGACGTAGCAGCACAGGATGCCACCGGGCACCAGCGCCTTGGAGACGGCCTCCAGGCACTCCCAGGGGGCGAGCATGTCGAGGATGACGCGGTCGACGTCGGTGTCGGACAGGTTGTCCTGGAGGTCGCCGACGGTGAGCTGCCAGGCCGGGTGGGGGCCGCCGAAGTAGCGTTCGACGTTCTGCCTGGCGATCTCGGCGAAGTCCTCGCGGCGCTCGTAGGAGTGCAGCATGCCCTGGTCGCCGATGGCGCGCAGCAGGAAGCTGCTGAGCGAGCCGGAGCCGACGCCGGCCTCGACGACGCGTGCGCCGGGGAAGATGTCGGCGAAGGCGAGGATCTGCCCCGCGTCCTTGGGGTAGACGACGGCTGCCCCGCGGGGCATGGACAGGACGTAGTCGGGGAGCAGGGGGCGCAGCGCGAGGTAGGCGACGTTTCCGGTGGTGCGGACAACGCTGCCCTCGGGAGCGCCGATCAGTTCGTCGTGCGGGAAGGAACCCTTGTGGGTGTGGAAGTTCTTCCCGGCCTCGAGCGTGAACGTGTAGTGGCGGCCCTTGGGGTCGGTCAGCTGTACCTGGTCCCCGACCTTGAAGGGCCCGCGCCTGCGGGCGGCACCGGTCGGTTCGGACATGTGACCAGCCTACCGGCGTTTGCGGGGGGCGCCGACCACCTGTCTAGGAGGACTGCGGGGTGGGCCGGGCCATCGCTTTGACGAAGGCGCGTTCCACGTCGGCGGCGGAGAGGACGCCGTAGATCTCGCCGGTGTCCTCGACAACGAGGTACTCGGTGGCGGGCGCGGCGCGCAGGGCGTCGAGGAGGTCCTCGCCGGCCAGTTCCGCGGAGACGCGCATGCCGTCGGTGAGGTCCTGGGCGAGGCCGCCGACGGTGACCCAGGGCCGGCGGTGTTCGGGTACGCCGACGATGGCGGCCTCGCGGACGAGGGAGAGAGGGTTGCCGTCGGCGTCGACGACGACCAGGGCGCGGGCGCCGGCGGCGTTGGCGCGGCGCAGGGCCTCGGACAACGGGGTGTCGGTCTCGACGGGGACGGCGCGCCGGGTGAGGTTGCGGGCGCGCAGTTCGGGGAGGTGTTCGCGGAGCCGGGCCATGCGCAGGCTGTTGCCGGCGCCGGTCCAGATGATCGCGGCGAGGATCGCGGCGAGCAGGGCGTCGGTGACGGTGTCCATGCCGACGTTGTCCTCGGCGGTGGAGCCGAGCGCGCCGGACTGGGTGAGCAGCGGGAGGCCGATGAGGACGGTGACGGCGAGGGCCCTGCCGACCCAGGCGGCGGCGATCGTGCCGCTCATCGGTTTGCCGGTGATCTTCCAGACGACGGCGCGGAGCATGCGGCCGCCGTCGAGGGGGAGGCCGGGCAGGAGGTTGAAGGCGGCCACGATGAGGTTGGAGACCATGAGGCCGGCCAGGAGGACGCCGGGGACCGTGCCGGGTTCGACGGGGAGCATGGCGAGGTAGAACAGGCCGGCGAGGACCAGGGAGAGCAGCGGGCCGACGAAGGCCAGTACGAACTCGCGTCCGGGGGTCTCGGCCTCCTTCTCGATCTCGGAGACTCCGCCGAAGAACTGGAGCTGGATGCGGCGGACCGGGAGTTTGAAGCGGAGGGCCGCGACGGTGTGGGCGAGTTCGTGGATCAGGACGGAGGCGTAGAAGGCGACGGCGAAGAAGAGGGAGACGAGGTAGCGGGCGGCGCCGAGTTCGGGCAGCACGCGGTCGAGCTGACCGCCGAACACCCAGGTGATCAGCGCGGCGACGAGGAACCAGCTGGGTGCGACGTACACCGGTACGCCGAAGGGGCGTCCCATGAGCAGGCCGCCGCCGGGTTCGCGCCGGCGCCGTGGCGGGCGGCCCCGTGTGGTGCCGCTGTGGGCTTCGGAGCGGCTGGTGGTGTCGGCCGGGTACGGCCGGGCGGGCGTGGGTGCGCCGTGCGGCCGGGGGGTGTCCTGCGCCGTGGCCGGCGCGGCGTCGGCGGTGTCCTCGGCGGACCGCGGGTGCGGTCCGGCGGGGTCGTCCGGCCGGTCGCCGGCGGGGACGGCGGGCGGCCCGGCCGCTGCCGGGCGGGCGGCGGGTTCGTCGCCGGGGGCGTCCTGCGCGGCGTCGGCGGTGTCCTCGGCGGACCGCGGGTGCGGTCCGGCGGGGTCGTCCGGCCGGTCGCCGGCGGACGTGGGGCCCGCCGCCGCTTCGGGAGCGGGGGTCCGGCCGTCGGCAGGCGTCTCGTGCGGGCCGGGGCCGGTGGCCGGGGCCGTAGGACCCGCGGGGTGCTCGGCCGGCTCGTCGTCGCCGGACCGCGGCTGCCCGTTCGCGCCGCTCACGTCCACGGTGTCCCCTCGTTCGATGCGTCTTCCGCGTCTGCCGGGTGCCGGGCGGAAGGGTCTCGAGGTCGATGGTATGCGGCCGTCGTGGCGTGTTCCGCCCCGGCACCCCCTGTGTTCGGCCCGGCGTTGTCCACAGGTGGGGTCCGCGGCTGGGTGACTGTCAGTGGCGGGCCGTATGGTCTGTGGTCATGGACAGCAGCATCGAGGGCACGGCGGATGCCGGCGGCGGCGCGGGCGCGGAGGCGGGTGTGCAGCTCACGGGTGGGGCGGGGACGTCCGCGGTGGACGTGGCGGTCCCGGTCGCCGCGGTGGACACCGCGGCCGGGCGCGTCGTCGTGCCGCCCGCTTCCCTGTCGCCCTCGCGGGCGAGCGACTTCATGCAGTGCCCCTTGCTGTACCGGTTCCGGGTGATCGACCGGCTGCCGGAGAAGCCGAGCGAGGCGGCGACCAGGGGCACGCTGGTGCACGCGGTGCTGGAGCGGCTCTTCGACGCGCCGGCGGCCGAGCGGACCGCGCCCCGTGCCAAGTCGCTGATCCCGGGCCAGTGGGACCGGCTGCGGGAGACCAGGCCGGAGGTCGTGGAGCTGTTCGCGGACGATCCGGAGGGCGAGCGGCTGGCCCGCTGGCTGGGCGAGGCCGAGCGGCTGGTCGAGCGCTGGTTCACGCTGGAGGACCCGACCCGTCTGGAGCCGGCCGAGCGCGAGCTGTTCGTGGAGGCGGAGCTGGATTCGGGGCTGCGGCTGCGCGGAATCATCGACCGGGTGGACGTGGCGGCGACCGGCGAGGTGCGGATCGTCGACTACAAGACGGGCAAGGCGCCGAGACCCGAGTACGCCGAGGGTGCGCTGTTCCAGATGAAGTTCTACGCCCTGGTCGTCTGGCGGCTGAAGAACGTGGTCCCGCGCCGGCTCCAGCTGGTCTACCTCGGCAGCGGTGACGTGCTGACGTACGATCCCGTCCTCGCCGATCTGGAGCGGGTGGAGCGCAAGCTGCTCGCGCTGTGGGAGGCGATCCGGCAGGCGACGCAGAGCGGTGAGTGGCGGCCGCGGCCGACGAAGCTGTGCGGCTGGTGCGACCACCAGGCGCACTGTCCGGAGTTCGGTGGCACTCCCCCGCCGTATCCGCTGCCGGTGAGGGCGGCGGAGTCGCGGGCCGTGCCGCAGGGCAGAATAGGGCCGGACTAGCGAAGGAGATTTACGTGGCCATCCGCGTCCTACTGGTCGACGACCAGCCGCTGCTGCGTACCGGGTTCCGGATGATCCTGGAGGCGGAGCAGGACATCGCGGTCGTCGGCGAGGCCGGGGACGGTCTCCAGGCCCTCGACCAGGTGCGCGCCCTCCAGCCGGATGTGGTGCTGATGGACATCCGTATGCCGCGGATGGACGGGGTGGAGGCGACCCGGCAGATCACCGGTCCTGGGCGGGACGGTCCGGCGAAGGTGCTGGTGCTGACCACGTTCGACCTGGACGAGTACGTGGTGGAGGCGCTGCGGGCCGGGGCGAGCGGCTTCCTGCTCAAGGACGCGCCCGCCGACGAGCTGGTGCAGGCCATCCGGGTGGTGGCGGCCGGGGAGGCGATGCTCGCGCCGAGCATCACGCGTCGGCTGCTGGACAAGTACGCCACGCATCTGCCTTCGGGGGACGAGCCGGTGCCGGACACGCTGCACACCCTGACCGACCGGGAGGTCGAGGTACTGAAGCTGGTGGCGCGAGGGCTGTCGAACGCCGAGATCGCCGCCGACCTGTTCGTCAGCGAGACGACCGTGAAGACGCATGTGGGCCATGTGCTGACCAAGCTGGGGCTGCGGGACCGGGTGCAGGCGGCGGTGTACGCGTACGAGAGCGGGCTGGTGCGCCCCGGCGCGCAGTAGCGGGCCGGGCCGTACGACCGGCGAAGGGCGCCCCCTCCCGAGGGAGGGGGCGCCCTTCGTGTGCCGGCGGCCGGCCGCCGGCCGAGGGCGTCAGTTGCCCACGCCGCGACCGAGCTCCCACAGCTGGAGCGACGAGGAGGAGTTCAGGGCGTAGGAGGTGCCCGTGATGTCGTTCCGCGCGGCGACGTACTGCTTGCCCTGCCACAGCGGCAGGATCGGGACGTCATCGGCAACGATGTCCTGGATCGCCGTCAGGCTCTTGGAGGCGGTGAGCCGGTCGGCCTCGCGACGGGACTGCGGGATCAGGGTGGTGCGGATGGAGGTGTTGGCGTACGGCGAGCCGAGAGTGTTGTCCTTGTCGAGGAACGGCGCGAGGAAGTTGTCGGCGTCCGGGAAGTCCGGGAACCAGCCCATGCCGTAGACGTCGTACTTGCCCTTCTGCTCGGCGCCCCGGAAGGTGTCCCAGGGCGAGCCCTGGATGCTGACGTCGAACAGGCCGCTGTGGTTGAGCTGCTTCTGCAGGATCTCGAACTCCTGCTTGGTGGCGGGGCCGTAGTGGTCGGTCGTGTAGTGCAGGGTCAGCTTCACCGGGGTGGTGATGCCGGCCTTGGCCAGCAGCGACTTGGCCTTGGCGGCACTGGGGTCGCCGTACTTGTTGAAGAACGAGTTGGAGTGTCCGGTCAGGGTGGCCGGGACCAGCGAGTACAGCGGCTCGGCCTGGGAGCCATAGACCTTGGAGACCAGTTCGCCGCGGTTGATGAGCTGGGCCATGGCCTGGCGGACCGCCTTGGTCTTCACCGTGGGGGCGTCGGTGTTGAAGGCGAGGTAGCGGATCTCCAGACCCGGCATCTCGACGAGGTCGGCGTTCTCGTCGGCGCCGGCGTCGAGCTTGTTGATCTGGGCCGGGGACATGGTGCGGGTCATGACGTCGATGTCACCCTTGTCGATCGCGGCGCCCATGGCGTCGGCGTCGTCGAAGGAGCGCATCTGCACCTTGTCGTTGCTTACCTTCAGACTGCCCTTGTAGTTGGGGTTCTTGCTGAAGGTCATGCTGTCGATGGCGTTGTCCTTGACGTCCGCCGAGAAGGTGTAGGGGCCGGAGCCGTCCAGCTCGAAGCCGTCGCGCAGCTTGTCCTTGGCGTAGTCGTCGGGGTTCACGATGCCCGCGACCGGGGTGGACAGCTTGTACGGGAAGGTGGCGTCCGCGGTCTTGAGGTGGAAGATCACCTCGCGGTCGCCCTGCGTCTCGACGGTGTCGATGGTCGACAGCAGGGCGAACACACCGCTGTCGGCCTTGATGCGCATCGCACGCTCGATCGAGTACTTCACGTCCGCGGCGGTGATGGCGTCGCCGTTGGCGAACTTCAGGCCCTCGCGCAGCTTGCAGGCGTAGCGCTCGTTGCCGGTGTCGGTGAAACCACAGCTCTCGGCGGCCTCGGGTACGGGGTCGCCTTCGCCCTTGGGCTGGATCATCAGGGTCTGCACGGTCTGGCGCAGGATGTTCCAGGTGCCGACGTCGTAGGCGTAGGCCGGGTCGAGCGGGGCCGGCGCGTCCTTGGTGGCCGTGAACCGGTCCGTGGTGCCGACAACGATCGCGTCGCCGCTCTTGCTCCCGCTGTTGTCTCCGCCGCACGCGGCGAGGACCGGCGCGAGCAGGCCGGCCACGGCCGGAAGCACCAAAGTCTTGCGGTTCATGCTCGGGTTTCTCCAGGGCTGTTTGAATCCGTGTACCCGGCATGCATGGGTGTTGCGGCGGATCACGGGATAAGGGCGATGTTCTCGCGACGAGATTAGTCCGCGTCCGCAGGAGGGTTCACAGCCGCCGGAGTTGAGTTCCCATCACGCAGTGAAACCGGGCGCGGACACACCGAAAACCCGACAGTGGCAGGATTAGTGCAGCGTTCCATGAATCGGGACACAAGGACGCGCGGACCGCCCCCGAACGGGGGTGACCCGCACAGGTCAACACGATTGTCGAGCCTCAGGGGGGTGACGAACGTCATAGTTCCGTCCGGGTTGTTCAGTGGTGAAATCCGGTCGCGCGGCCCGCTCGAATATCACCGTCCGCGCTCGGATGTAGCACCGTGGGATTGTGCCCAATGGAGGGCCCACGCTGGGTGAACGGCTAGCGCATTTCCGTCATCAAACCGCGCAGAAATGCCAGGTCGACCTCCTCCAGGGAGGTCACGACGGTCCGCCGGGCGGCCGGGGAGATGGAGGCGACCGACGGCACCGCGACCACCTGGCAGCCCGCGGCCTCGGCCGCCGCGACGCCGGTCGCGGTGTCCTCGACGACCGCGCATCTGACCGGGTCCGCGTCCAGTCGGGCGGCCGCGAGCAGGTAGGGGTCGGGGTGCGGCTTGGTGCGCGGCACCTCGTCGCCGGCGATGGACAGGGAGAAGTGGTGGGGCCCGAGCGAGGCGAGCACCCGGTCGATGATACGGCGGTGCGAGGCGGAGACCAGGGCCGTCGGGATCCGCTGCTCGTACAGCTCCGCGAGGAGTCTGGCCGCGCCCGGCATCAGCGGCAGGGTACGCCCGATGCGGTCCTCGAATCCGTCGTTCAGCAGCACGCTGAGCTCGGCGAGGGTGATGTCGGCGCCGGTGGCCTCGATGAGGAAGCCCGCGCTGCGGGTCATGGGCCCGCCGACGACGACGTGGCGCCAGGAGTCGTCGAGGGTGTGGCCCAGCCGGGCGAAGACCTCCACTTCGACGTCCCACCAGAAGCCCTCGGTGTCCACCAGGGTGCCGTCCATGTCGAGCAGCACCGCCTGGAGGGCTGAGCCTTCCGCCGTACGGGTTCCGAGCGCGGGGACCGTGCTGGTCATCGAGGCACACCTCCTGAAGGGGCGATCAGGCCGGTTCCCGTACGGGAACCGGCCTGCGGTGGATCGACCAGTCTACGACTCTCGCTGATGAAACGCCTCGTTCACCGCTCGGGGCCCGTCGTCCCGGGCGGGCCGGGCCCCTCGGACGGCTCAGCGGGCGTTGAAGTACTTGGCTTCGGGGTGGTGGATCACGATCGCGTCCGTGGACTGTTCGGGGTGCAGCTGGAACTCCTCGGACAGGTGCACCCCGATGCGCTCCGGCTTGAGGAGCTCGGCGATCTTGGCGCGGTCCTCCAGGTTGGGGCAGGCGCCGTAGCCGAGGGAGAAGCGGGCGCCGCGGTACTTGAGCGCGAACATCTCCTCGATGCCGCTCGGGTCCTCCCCGGCGAAGCCCAGTTCCGCACGGACGCGGGCGTGCCAGTACTCGGCGAGGGCTTCGGCCAACTGGACGGAGAGCCCGTGGAGTTCGAGGTAGTCACGGTAGGAGTTGGATGCGAACAGTTTGGCGGTCTCCGTTCCGATCCGGGAACCGACGGTGACCACCTGCAGGCCCACCACGTCCGTCTGGCCCGACTCCTCCGGGCGGAAGAAGTCGGCCAGGCACAGCCGCCGGCCGCGCCGCTGGCGCGGGAAGGTGAACCGGGTGCGCTCGTTGCCCTGTTCGTCGAGGATGATGAGGTCGTCGTCCTTGGAGACGCACGGGAAGTAGCCGTAGACGACCGCGGCTTCCAGCAGGTTCTCCGTCTGGAGCCGGTCCAGCAGGCCGCGCAGGCGCGGGCGGCCCTCGGTCTCGGCGAGCTCCTCGTACGTCGGGCCGTCACCGGTGCGGGCCTGCTTCAGGCCCCACTGGCCCTTGAACAACGCGCCCTCGTCCAGCCAGCTCGCGTACTCCTTGAGCTGGATCCCCTTGATCACCCGGGTGTCCCAGAACGGCGGGACGGGCACGGGGTTGTCGGTGGCGACGTCGGAGCGGACGTGCCCTTCCTCGGGCCGCTCCTCGACCTCGACGCCGGCCGCCGCCCGTACCCGGCGCTGCCTGAGCTCCGGCAGCTTCGCCCCCGGCACCCCCCGCTTCACCCCGATGAGCGCGTCCATCAGGTGCAGGCCCTCGAAGGCGTCCCGGGCGTAGCGGACCTCGCCCTGGTAGATCTCGTGGAGATCCTGCTCCACATAGGCCCGGGTGAGGGCCGCACCGCCGAGGATGACGGGGTAGCTGGCGGCCAGGCCGCGCTGGTTGAGCTCCTCCAGGTTCTCCTTCATGATCACCGTGGACTTCACCAGCAGCCCGGACATGCCGATCACGTCGGCGCGGTGTTCCTCGGCCGCCTCCAGGATCGCCGAGACGGGCTGCTTGATGCCCAGGTTGACCACGTTGTAGCCGTTGTTGGACAGGATGATGTCCACCAGGTTCTTGCCGATGTCGTGGACGTCACCGCGCACCGTGGCCAGGACGATGGTGCCCTTGCCCTCGGCGTCCGACTTCTCCATGTGCGGCTCGAGGTGGGCGACGGCGGCCTTCATCACCTCGGCGGACTGCAGCACGAACGGCAGCTGCATCTGGCCGGAGCCGAACAGCTCACCGACCACCTTCATGCCGTCCAGCAGGGTCTCGTTGACGATGTCCAGGGCGGGCCGGGTCAGGAGGGCTTCGTCGAGGTCGGCCTCCAGGCCGTTGCGCTCGCCGTCGATGATGCGGCGCTTGAGGCGCTCCTCCAGCGGGAGGGCGGCCAGCTCCTCCGCCTTGCCCGCCTTCAGGGACTTGGCGGTGGCGCCCTCGAAGAGCTGCATCAGCTTCTGGAGCGGGTCGTAGCCTTCGGCGCGGCGGTCGTGGATGAGGTCGAGGGCCGTGTTGACCTGCTCCTCGTCGAACCGGGCGATCGGCAGGATCTTCGACGCGTGCACGATCGCCGAGTCCAGACCCGCCTTGACGCATTCGTCGAGGAAGACGGAGTTCAGCAGGATCCGGGCGGCCGGGTTGAGCCCGAAGGAGATGTTCGACAGGCCGAGGGTGGTCTGTACGGCCGGGTGGCGTCGCTTCAGCTCACGGATCGCCTCGATCGTGGCGAGACCGTCCTTGCGGGACTCCTCCTGACCGGTACAGATGGTGAAGGTCAGGGTGTCGATCAGGATGTCCTCCTCGCGGATGCCCCAGTTCCCTGTCAGGTCCGCGATCAGCCGCTCGGCGATCTCGACCTTCTTCTCCGGGGTACGGGCCTGGCCCTCCTCGTCGATGGTCAGCGCGATGAGCGCGGCGCCGTGTTCCGCGGCCAGCCGGGTGACCCTGGCGAAGCGTGACTCGGGACCGTCGCCGTCCTCGTAGTTGACGGAGTTGATGACCGCGCGTCCGCCCAGCTTCTCCAGGCCCGCCTGGATGACGTCGACCTCGGTGGAGTCCAGCACGATCGGCAGGGTGGAGGCGGTGGCGAAGCGGCCCGCCAGTTCCTCCATGTCGGCGACACCGTCCCGGCCGACGTAGTCCACGCACAGGTCGAGCATGTGCGCGCCCTCGCGGATCTGCTCCCGCACCATCTCCACGCAGTCGTCCCAGCGGCCCTCGAGCATGGCCTCGCGGAACTTCTTCGACCCGTTGGCGTTGGTCCGCTCACCGATCGCCAGGTAGGAGGTGTCCTGCCGGAACGGGACGGACTGGTAGAGCGAGGCGGCGCCCGGCTCGGGCTGCGGTGCGCGTTCGTGCGGAGTGACGTCGCGGACCCGTTCGACGACCTGGCGCAGGTGCTCGGGGGTGGTGCCGCAGCAGCCGCCGACCAGCGAGAGGCTGTACTCCCGTACGAAGGTGCCGTGGGCGTCCGCGAGTTCCGGAGCCGTCAACGGGTAGTGAGCGCCGTCCTTGGTCAGCTCGGGCAGGCCCGCGTTCGGCATGCAGGACAGCGGGATGCGTGAGTGGCGGGCCAGGTAGCGCAGGTGCTCGCTCATTTCGGCCGGGCCGGTGGCACAGTTCAGGCCGATCATGTCGATGCCCAGCGGCTCCAGCGCCGTAAGGGCCGCGCCGATCTCCGAGCCCAGCAGCATGGTGCCGGTCGTCTCCACGGTCACCGACACGATCAGCGGCACTTCGTAGCCGGCGGTGCGCATGGCACGGCGGGCGGCGATGACGGAGGCCTTGGTCTGCAGCAGGTCCTGCGTGGTCTCCACGAGCAGGGCGTCGGCGCCGCCCGCGAGCAGGCCCTCGGCGTTCTGCTGGTAGGCGTCACGGATGACATCGAAGGTGGTGTGACCGAGGGTGGGCAGCTTCGTGCCGGGGCCCATTGACCCCAGCACCCACCGCTGCCGGCCGTCGCGCGCGCCGAAGTCGTCGGCGACCTCGCGCGCGATGCGGGCGCCGGCCTCCGACAGTTCGGCGACGCGCTCGGGGATGTCGTACTCGCCCAGGGCGGTGAGGTTCGCGCCGAAGGTGTTGGTCTCCACGCAGTCCACGCCCACGGCGAAGTACGCCTCGTGGACCGAACGGACGATGTCCGGGCGGGTGAGGTTGAGGATCTCGTTGCAGCCCTCGAGGTTCTCGAAGTCCTCGAGTGTCGGATCCTGCGCCTGGAGCATCGTGCCCATGGCTCCGTCGGCGACCACCACGCGGGTGGCGAGTGCCTCTCGGAGCGCGGACACGCGGGCCCGGCTGTCGGTGGAAGGGGTCAGCGGCGACGAGGCCATGTAGGGGCTCCCTGAGATGCGACGGCTGTCGGCTATGCGGCTTTCCGGGCGGGCCCGGGGAAGACGCACGGCGCCAGCGTAACCGGGAGTGGGCTTGGATGGGCATGGCGTCCACGAGGCGGACGAGTACGGCCTGCGCGCCACGTCCGGGCCACATGTGACGTAACAAGTACGGACCGACCATTAGCGGTCGGTCGTCATGGACCGGTAGTGTTCGGCATTGCCGAACGGCGTCAGCGACGCGTGCACGGCGATGGACGCGGCGACAGACGAAGGGGACGGAGGCAGTACGGCGATGGCACGGAACATCCAGTCGCTCGAACGGGCGGCCGCGATGCTGCGGCTGCTCGCGGGCGGCGAGCGACGGCTCGGCCTGTCGGACATCGCCTCCTCGCTGGGCCTCGCCAAGGGCACCGCCCACGGCATCCTGCGCACCCTCCAGCAGGAGGGTTTCGTGGAGCAGGACGACGCCTCCGGGCGCTACCAGCTGGGCGCGGAGCTGCTCCGTCTGGGCACCACGTACCTGGACGTGCACGAACTGCGGGCGCGCGCCCTGGTGTGGACCGACGACCTGGCCCGTTCCAGCGGGGAGAGCGTCTACCTCGGGGTGCTCCATCAGCAGGGCGTCCTGATCGTGCACCACGTCTTCCGGCCCGACGACAGCCGTCAGGTCCTGGAGATCGGGGCCATGCAGCCGCTGCACTCCACGGCCCTGGGCAAGGTGCTGTCGGCGTACGACCCGGTCGCGCACAGCGAGGCGCTGGAGGCCGACCGGAAGGCCTTCACGGACCGCACGACGTGCGAGTGGGCCGACTTCGAGCACATCCTCGACCTCACGCGCGCGCGGGGCTACGCCGCCGACGTGGAGGAGACCTGGGAGGGCGTGGCCTCGGTGGCCGCGCCCATCCACGACCGGCGGCGGATGCCGGTGGGCGCGGTGGGGATCACCGGCGCCGTGGAGCGGCTGTGCCGCGACGGGGAGCTGCGGCCCGAGCTGATCGCCGCGGTGCGGGACTGTGCCCGCGCGGTGTCACGGGACCTGGGCGCCGGGCGGTTCTGAGGGCATCCGGGCGAGGGACGGACGAGGAGATACGAACCGGAACGCCGGGCGGCGTTCCGGCCGTCGCCCTACCCTGAAGGGGACATAACAGGCGTACCCGCGCTTCCCGCGCCCGTAGACAGATAACCCACAGCGATCAATAACGATCGCATTTTCGATAACAGAACTCTTGACGCGCGCCTGAGGCTGAAGCAAGACTCCCGTCCATCGGTCGGCATTGTCGAACACCTACCGGCAATACGCGCTAGAGTGTGACAACGCCAAGGGCCGGCATCGCTCTCACCCCTGAGGGCGCTGAACCCCCGGAGGGACCCGGGGTTCGGCTTCCCTGGACGAAGGACAAAGGAGTCGCGGTTGTCCAGCTCCGACATCTTCATCGGCGAGACCATCGGTACCGCCATACTCATCCTGCTCGGCGGTGGCGTGTGCGCCGCTGTGACGCTGAAGGCCTCGAAGGCCCGTAACGCCGGTTGGCTCGCCATCACCTTCGGGTGGGGTTTCGCCGTTCTGACGGCCGTCTACACCTCGGCGCCGCTTTCCGGCGCCCACCTGAACCCGGCCGTGACCCTCGCACTCGCGATCAAGGACAAGGACTTCAGCAACCTCCCCACCTACTGGGGCGGTCAGCTGCTCGGCGCCATGATCGGCGCGACGCTGGTCTGGGTGGCCTACTACGGGCAGTTCCGCGCGCACCTCACCGACAAGGAGATCGTCGGCGGTCCGGGCGCGCAGGCCACGGCGGCCAAGGCCGTCGAAGCTCAGGAGCAGGGCGCCGGCCCGGTCCTGGGCGTCTTCTCCACCGGTCCGGAGATCCGGAACGCGGTGCAGAACCTCGCCACGGAGATCATCGGCACCGTCGTGCTGGTACTCGCCGTCCTCACGCAGGGCCTGAACGACAAGGGCAACGGCCTGGGCACCCTGGGCGCGCTGATCACCGCGCTGGTGGTCGTCTCCATCGGCCTGTCCCTCGGCGGACCCACGGGCTACGCGATCAACCCCGCCCGTGACCTCGGTCCGCGCATCGTGCACGCCCTCCTGCCCCTGCCCAACAAGGGCGGTTCCGACTGGGGCTACGCCTGGATCCCGGTGGTCGGTCCGCTGATCGGCGGCGCGATCGCCGCAGGCATCTACAACGTCGCCTTCGCCTGACGAGTACGGGCCGCTCACCGGCGACCCGGCACGGCCGACGAGCACGCGCCGTACGTAACGCCCCTCAACCACGGATTCCTCAGGAGCACACAGTGACCGACGCTCACACCGCAGGCCCGTTCATCGCCGCCATCGACCAGGGCACGACCTCCTCGCGCTGCATCGTCTTCGACCGGGACGGCCGCATCGTCTCCGTCGACCAGAAGGAGCACGAGCAGATCTTCCCGAAGCCGGGCTGGGTCGAGCACGACGCGAACGAGATCTGGACCAACGTCCAGGAGGTCGTCGCCGGAGCCGTCCAGAAGGCCGGCATCACCCGGGACGACATCAAGGCCATCGGGATCACCAACCAGCGCGAGACCACCGTGCTGTGGGACAAGAACACCGGTGAGCCCGTACACAACGCGATCGTCTGGCAGGACACCCGCACCGACGCCCTGTGCCGGGAACTCGGCCGCAACGTCGGCCAGGACCGCTTCCGCCGCGAGACCGGCCTGCCGCTGGCCTCGTACTTCGCCGGTCCCAAGGCCCGCTGGCTGCTCGACAACGTCGAGGGCCTCAAGGAGCGCGCCGAGGCGGGCGACATCCTCTTCGGCACCATGGACTCCTGGGTCATCTGGAACCTGACCGGCGGTGTCGACGGAGGAAAGCACGTCACCGACGTCACCAACGCCTCCCGCACGCTTCTCATGAACCTGCACACGATGCAGTGGGACCCGAGGATCGCCGAGTCCATCGGCGTGCCGCTGCAGATCCTGCCGGAGATCCGCTCCTCCGCCGAGGTCTACGGCGAGGTGACCGGCGGCAGACTCGGCGACCTCCTCGGCGGCATCCCGGTCGCCTCCGCGCTCGGCGACCAGCAGGCGGCCCTGTTCGGCCAGACCTGCTTCTCCGAGGGCGAGACCAAGTCCACCTACGGCACCGGCACCTTCATGGTGATGAACACCGGTGACAAGATCATCAACTCCTATGCGGGCCTGCTGACCACGGTCGGCTACAAGATCGGCGACCAGCCGACCGTGTACGCGCTGGAGGGCTCGATCGCCGTCACCGGCTCGCTGGTGCAGTGGATGCGCGACCAGATGGGCCTGATCTCCACCGCGGCCGAGATCGAGACGCTCGCGCTCTCGGTCGAGGACAACGGCGGCGCCTACTTCGTACCGGCCTTCTCCGGCCTGTTCGCCCCGCACTGGCGCTCCGACGCCCGCGGTGTGATCGCCGGCCTGACCCGGTACGTCACCAAGGCGCACCTCGCCCGCGCGGTCCTGGAGGCGACCGCCTGGCAGACCCGCGAGATCGCCGACGCCATGGTCAAGGACTCCGGCGACGAGCTGGTGGCCCTGAAGGTCGACGGCGGCATGACCTCCAACAACCTGCTGATGCAGACCCTCGCCGACGTCCTGGACGCACCGGTGGTGCGCCCGATGGTGGCCGAGACCACCTGCCTCGGCGCCGCCTACGCCGCCGGCCTGGCCGTCGGCTTCTGGTCCAGCACGGACGAACTGCGCGCCAACTGGCGTCGGGCCGCCGAGTGGACCCCCCAGATGGACGCGGACACCCGCGACCGTGAGTACAAGAACTGGCTCAAGGCCGTCGACCGGACCATGGGCTGGATCGAGGACGAGAGCTGAGCGGTTCACGACAGCTCGGACAGTTCTGACGAGGAGTAAGTACCCGAAATGACCAGTCAGTCCACCCTGCAGTCCGTACCTGCCCTGGGGACGCACCCGGCCTCCGGCTCCCTCCCGAGCCGCGCCGAGACCAGGGAGCAGCTCTCCAAGGCGTCGTACGACCTTCTCGTGATCGGCGGCGGCATCCTGGGCATCTCCACCGCCTGGCACGCCGCGCAGTCCGGCCTCAGGGTGGCACTGGTCGACGCCGGCGACTTCGCCGGCGCCACCTCCTCCGCCTCCTCCAAGCTGCTCCACGGCGGTCTGCGCTACCTGCAGACCGGTGCGGTGAAGCTGGTGGCGGAGAACCACTTCGAGCGCCGTGCGGTCTCCCGCCAGGTGGCCCCCCACCTGGCGAACCCGCTCACCTTCTACCTCCCCGTGTACAAGGGCGGGCCGCACGGCGCGGCGAAGCTCGGCGCGGGCGTGTTCGCCTACTCCGCGCTCTCCGCCTTCGGTGACGGCGTCGGCCACCTGCTGAGCCCGTCGAAGGCCGCGCAGGACGTGCCCGAGCTGCGCACCGAGAACCTCAAGGCCGTGGCCGTGTACGGCGACGACCAGATGAACGACTCCCGCATGGCGCTGATGACGGTCCGCGCGGCCGTCGACGCGGGCGCGGCCGTCCTCAACCACGCCGAGGTCACCGGCCTGCGTTTCACCAGGGGCCGGGTGACGGGCGCCGAGCTGCGCGACCGCGTCTCCGGTGACGAGTTCGGCGTCAACGCCCGCCTCGTGCTGAACGCGACCGGCCCGTGGGTCGACCACCTGCGCAGGATGGAGGACCCGAACGCGGCGCCGTCCATCCGCCTGTCGAAGGGCGCGCACCTGGTCCTCAAGCGCACCTCCCCCTGGAAGGCCGCGCTCGCCACGCCGATCGACAAGTACCGCATCACCTTCGCCCTCCCCTGGGAGGACATGCTGCTGCTCGGCACCACCGACGAGGAGTACGAGGGCGACCCGGCGGACGTCGCGGTCAACGACAAGGACATAGCCCAGATCCTGGACGAGGCTGCGTTCTCCGTCCGGGACCAGCAGCTCAGCCGTGACCTGATCACCTATGCCTTCGCCGGACTGCGGGTGCTGCCGGGCGGGCCGGGCGACACCGCGAAGGCGAAGCGCGAGACCGTCGTCACCGAGGGCAGGGGTGGCATGCTGTCCGTCGCGGGCGGCAAGTGGACGACCTTCCGGCACATCGGCCGTACGGTGATGCGCAAGCTGGAGGCGCTGCCGGGGCAGCCGCTGGGCGACGACTTCGAGCCGATCTCCTCCCTGCCGAAGAAGCTGCCGCTGCCGGGTGTGGCGAACCCGCGCGCGGTGGCCCACCGCCTGCTGGTGGACCACCCGGCGCCGGGCCCGCGCATGGCCGCCGACACCGCCAGGCACCTGGCCACCCACTACGGCTCGCTGGCCTTCGACATCGCCCGGCTGGCCAACGACGATCCGGAGCTGGCCGAGCGCGTCCACCCGGACGCCCCGGAGATCTGGGCGCAGGTCGTCTACGCCCGCGACCACGAGTGGGCCGAGACGCCGGACGACGTGCTGCGCCGCCGTACGACGCTGACGATCCGCGGTCTGGCCACGGACGAGGTGCGCCTGAAGGTGCAGGACCTGCTCGACAAGAAGTAGGCCGCGGCAGAAGCGGTGCGCGGTGTTCGATGCAGCCCGGCTACCTCCCCGACCGGGGCCGGGACCGTCAGGGGCGGCTCCACGCCGGTGGAGCCGCCCCGCGCGCGGGTGTCCGCCGCGCCCCCGGAGCGGATGGGTCCGCCCGCATAATGTGCTGACACATCGGAGGTCTGAGCGACAGGGAGGCCCGCCATGGCGGTCACCGACGAGGCGATCGAGAAGATCAAGGAAATGATCGTCTCCGGTGCGCTGCGGCCCGGCGACCGGTTGCCGAAGGAGAGCGAGCTCGCCGCCGAGCTGGGGCTGTCGCGCAACTCCCTGCGGGAGGCCGTGCGGGCGCTGTCGCTGATCCGGATCCTGGACGTGCGGCAGGGCGACGGGACCTACGTCACCAGCCTGGATCCCCAACTGCTGCTGGAGGCGCTGAGTTTCGTCGTCGACTTCCACCGCGACGACACGGTCCTGGAGTTCCTGGCGGTGCGCCGGATCCTGGAGCCGGCCGCCACGGCGATGGCCGCCTCGCGGATCAGCGAGCAGCAACTGGACGCGCTCAGCGCGCAGTTGGACGACCTGGGCACCGAGCCCTCGGTGGAGGAACTCGTCGCCTGCGACCTGGAGTTCCACCGGGGCATCGTGCGCGGCTCGGGCAACTCGGTGCTGTGCTCGCTCCTGGACAGCCTGTCGGGGCCGACCACCCGGGCCCGGATCTGGCGTGGACTGACCCAGGAGGACGCGGTCGGCCACACGCTGCGCGAACACCGGGCGATCCTGTCGGCCCTGCGGGACCGGGACGCGGACGCGGCCCGCTCCTGGGCGACGGTGCACATCGCGAGCGTGGAGCAGTGGTTGCGGTCCACGCTGTGAGTCCGGCCGGGGTGTTCAAAGGCGCCGATCGGGGCAGTGATCCGTTCATCACCCCGCGCAAGGGGGCTGCGGGCGCCCCCGTCGGACGCCGTAAGGTTGGGACGTACGCGAGGGCACGTCGGAAGGAGGCGCTGGGTGATCGAGCTCGAGGGGGTTCCCGAGCTGATCGACCCGGTCATGGTGGCCGCGTTCGAGGGCTGGAACGATGCCGGCGACGCCGCCTCGACCGCGGTCGCGCATCTGGAGAGGGAGTGGAAGGGTGAGGTGTTCGCGGCGCTGGACGCCGAGGACTACTACGACTTCCAGGTGAACCGGCCCACGGTGTTCATGGACGGCGGAGTGCGCAAGATCACCTGGCCGACGACAAGATTGTCGGTGGTGCGGGTCGGCGGGGACAAGCCACGCGACCTGGTGCTGGTCCGCGGCATCGAACCCTCCATGCGCTGGCGCTCGTTCTGCAATGAGCTGCTGGGCTTCGCGCACGAGCTGGGTGTGGAGCTGGTGGTCGTCCTGGGCGCGCTGCTCGGTGACACCCCGCACACGCGTCCGGTCCCGGTCAGCGGGGTCACCTCCGACGCGGACCTGGCCCGCCGGATGGACCTGGAGGAGACCAAGTACGAGGGGCCGACGGGGATCGTCGGTGTTCTCCAGGAGGCCTGCACGCACGCCGGTGTCCCGGCGGTGTCGCTGTGGGCGGCCGTCCCGCACTATGTGTCGCAGCCGCCCAACCCTAAGGCGACGCTGGCCCTGCTGAACCGTCTGGAGGACCTGCTCGACCTGCGCATCCCGCTGGGTGAGCTGCCGGAGGACGCGCGTGCCTGGCAGGTGGGCGTGGACCAGCTGGCCGCCGAGGACAGCGAGGTGGCCGAATACGTGCAGACGCTGGAGGAGGCCCGGGACACCGCCGAGCTGCCGGAGGCGTCGGGCGAGGCGATCGCCCGTGAGTTCGAGCGGTATCTGCGGCGCCGGGACGTCAGTCCGCCCGGCGGGCACGCGACGGCCGACGGCGGGGACGGGTCGCCTTCCTCGTACCTGAGGGACAACCCCGGCGGCCGCACCCGGCCGCCGAAGCCGCCCAAGCCGAACACCGAGGACGACGACTCGTCGGAGGACTGACGCGCGGAAAGAGCGCACAAGGGGCGGTACGCACGGTGCGTACCGCCCCTTCGCCGTGCGACGGCCCGGCGGCCCGGCCGGCTACAGGGCCACGCCCAGCAGCGCGTCCACCGCCCGGGTCACGACGCCGGGGGCGCCGGTGTCGGTGCCGCCCCGCTCCTGCTGGAGCGCGGCCCACCGGTCGACGGCGGCCAGGGCGGCCGGCGAGTCGAGGTCGCCGGCGAGGGCCTCCCGGATCTCCTCGACGAGCGTCTCGGCGGGCGGTCCGTCGGGCCGGGACACGGCGGCGCGCCACCGGCCGAGCCGGGCCTGGGCGTCCGCCAGTACCTGGCCGGTCCACTCCCAGTCGGAACGGTAGTGGTGGGCGAGGAGGGCGAGCCGGATGGCGGCGGGGTCGACTCCGTCGCGCCGCAGCTGGGAGACGAAGACCAGGTTGCCCTTGGACTTCGACATCTTCTCGCCGTCCAGGGCGACCATGCCCGCGTGGACGTACGCCTTCGCCATGGGGAACTCGCCGGTGAGCACCTGGGCGTGCGAGGCGCCCATCTCGTGGTGCGGGAAGGCCAGGTCGGAGCCGCCACCCTGGACGTCGAAGCCCATGCCGAGGTGGTCCAGGGCGATGGCGACGCACTCGATGTGCCAGCCGGGCCGGCCGCGGCCCAGCGAGCCGCCGTCCCAGCTGGGCTCGCCCTCGCGGGCGGCCAGCCACAGCACCGGGTCGAGCGGGTTCTTCTTGCCGGGCCGGTCGGGGTCGCCGCCGCGCTCGGCGGACAGCAGCCGCATGGCCTCGGCGTCGAGGTTCGAGACCTCACCGAAGTGCGGGTCGGCCTCGACGGAGAAGTAGATGTCGCCCTCGAGGTCGTAGGCCGCGCCCAGGTCGCGCAGCCGCTCCACGAGCGGAACGATGCCGGGTATCGCCTCGACGGCGCCTATGTAGTGCCGCGGCGGGAGCATCCTGAGCGCGGTCATGTCCTCGCGGAAGAGGGCCGTCTCCTGCTCGGCGAGGGCGGTCCAGTCGACGCCGTCCCGCTCGGCCCGCTCCAGCAGCGGGTCGTCGACGTCGGTGACGTTCTGGACGTAGTGAACCTGCCGCTTGGTGTCGAGCCACACGCGTTGCACCAGGTCGAACGCGTTGTAGGTCGCCGCGTGCCCCATGTGCGTGGCGTCGTACGGGGTGATGCCGCAGACGTAGAGACGGGCGACGGGACCGGGGTCAAGGGTGACGAGACCACCGGTCGCGGTGTCGTGGATCCTCAGGTCGCGACCCTGACCGGGCAGGGCGGGGACCTCGGAAGCGGGCCAGGCATGCATGTACATGAGCCTAACCGCCCGCGAGTGACCTGAACGAACCGGACCAGGCCGGACGGCCGGAAAGGCGATCTTGCGTTCCGGTCCCCGGTGTGCTCACACCGGCGGCCAGGGAATCGCCGGCCAGTCGCCGCTCGGCTCCGGGTGCCTGCCGGAGGTGAGCAACGCGTCGACCCGCGCGCGCGTGGCGTCCAGTTCGGCGGCCGTGACGAGCCCGGCCAGGCGGGCTCCCAGGGTCCCGCCGTCGGCCATGGCGTCCTTGAGGCCCTTGAGGACGCCGACGGCTTCGGCGGTGAGGGGCTCGCCCGCCCAGCCCCACAGCAGCGTCCGCAGCTTGTTCTCCACGTTGAAGGTGACCCCGTGGTCGATCCCGAACAGCCGTCCGTCGGGGGCGGGCAGCAGGTGGCCGCCCTTGCGGTCGGCGTTGTTGATCACGGCGTCCAGCACGGCGAGGCGCCGCAGCCGCTCGTCGTCGGCGTGCACGAGCAGCGCGGTCCGTCCCTCGCCGACCTCGGCGAAACCGATGGCCTTCCAGCCCGGTTCGGGCTCCTCGCCGTCCACCAGGGCGAGGAGTTCGGCGTCGGGGGCGGCGTCCACCCACAGCTGGACCATCCCTTCGCCGTAGGGTCCCTCGCGCAGCACGGTGGGCGGGACGAGGCCCCAGCCGGTCGCCTCGGAGACCTCGTACGCCGCCACCTCACGCTCGGCGAGGGTGCCGTCGGGGAAGTCCCACAGCGGGCGTTCCCCGGCGACCGGCTTGTACACGCAGGCGGTCTCCTGGCCGTCGAGGGCCACCGTGCAGTACAGGGCCGCGTTGGAGGCGTCGCGGATGCGTCCGCGTACGGTCAGCTCGCCCTCGGCCAGGAGGGCGGTGCCGGTCACGCTCCGCGGCGGTATCCGTTCTGGCGCGGACATACGTGTCCTTCCGGGTCGAGCGGGAGGCTGCACAGCGGGCACGGCGGCCGCCCGGCGTTCACGACGTCGAGGGCGCGCTTGGCGAAGGCCCTGGCCTGCGCGCCGGTGAGCCGGACCCGCAGCATCGGGGGGCCGTTCTCCTCGTCCTGGAGCAGCCGCTCCTCGGCCTCCGCGAGGTCCTCCTCGGAGTCGGCGTCCAGTTCCACCAGGGCCTGGGCCTCGACGATCATCCGCTGTTCCTCGCCGTCCCAGGCCAGCGCCATGGTGCCGACGCGGAACTCCTCCTCGATGGGGGTCTCCAGCGGGGCGGTGTCGGCGACCTCGGAGGGGGCCACCGCGGGGACCGGGGCCTGGCCGCCGCTGCGGCGCACGACCTCGTCGAGGAGTTCGTCCATGCGCTCGGCGAGCGCGGCGACCTGGGTCTTCTCCAGGGCCACGCTGGTCACCCGGGGGCCGGCGGAGGCCTGGAGGAAGAACGTACGGCGCCCGGGCAGCCCCACCGTGCCGGCCACGAAGCGGTCCGGTGGGTCGTAGAGGAACACCTGACGGGACACGTCCTGTCTCCATTGGATCGAGAGTGCGAATCGGGAGGGTGCGCAGGGGGGTGTGTGCGAACGCGACGCTTCACCCTACTGCGCCCGACGATCACGGTGCGCCCGCACCGCCCCCCACCGGTGCGTCATCCCCCGGAGGTTCCTCGCGCGGCGCGAGGGAGGCGAAGTCCCCGGTGTCTCCGAGCCGGACGAGAAACGGCCTGAGGCGGGTGTAACGGATCGCGGTGATGGAACACGGTTCCACGGAGATCCGCTGGAAGAGGTCGAGATGCAGGCCGAGCGCGTCCGCGACGAGAGACTTGATGACGTCGCCGTGCGAGCACATGAGGTACACGGCGTCGGCGCCGTGGTCGCGCTCCACGCGCGCGTTCCACTCCCGTACGGCCTCGGCCGCGCGGGTCTGCATCGCGCGCATGGACTCGCCGCCGGGGAACGCGGCCGCCGACGGATGCGCCTGCACCACCTCCATCAGCGGCTCGTCCTTGAGCTCGGCGAGCTTGCGGCCGGACCAGTCGCCGTAGTGGCACTCCCCGATCCGCTCGTCGGTGTGCGGGCGCAGCCCGGGCCGGGCGTCCAGCAGGGGCTGTACGGTCTCCTGGCAGCGCTGCAGCGGGCTGGTGACGATCTCGCAGAGGGGAAGCCCGTCGAGTCGTCCGGGCAGCGCGGCGGCCTGCGCGGCGCCGCGCTCGTCCAGGGCGACGCCGGGCGTCCAGCCGGCGAGGAGTCCGGCGGTGTTGGCGGTGGAACGTCCGTGCCTTACGAGGATCAGCGTGGGCATGCGGACCAGCGTAGGCGCACGCGGCTGCTGCGCGGGGTGCGGGTGACAGGAGGTTGGGGTTCTTGATCGTCGACTGTGCCATCTACCGGGACGGGCACCGCAGTGAAGGACCGGAGGACCTGTCCGACGCGCTGGCGGTGGCGCGGGCGGCTCACGGGTTCGTCTGGATCGGGCTGCACGAGCCGTCGGAGAAGGAGTTCGACCGGGTGACCGAGGAGTTCGGCCTGCATCCGCTGGCCGTCGAGGACGCCCTGAACGCCCATCAGCGGCCCAAGCTGGAGGTGTACGACGACTCGCTCTTCATGGTGCTCAAGCCGGTCGTCTACGAGCCGGAGAGCGACGCCGTCTCCAGCGGCGAAGTGATGATCTTCGTCGGGGACGGTTTCGTGGTGACCGTCCGGCACGGCGAGGGTTCGCCGCTGGCGGCCGTGCGGCGCCGGCTGGAGAAGGAGCCGGAGCTGCTGGAGAAGGGGCCGACCTCGGTGCTGTACGCCATCTCCGACGCCACCGTGGACCACTACCTGGAGGTGGCGACCGAGCTGCAGACCGACCTGGAGGAGCTGGAGGCCGAGGTGTTCTCGCCGGAACGGGGCGGCTCGCGCAACACCGCCTCCCGGATCTACACCTTCAAGCGTCAGGTGCTGGAGTTCCGCCGGGCGACCGGCCCGCTGGCCCTGCCGATGACGCGGCTGGCCGGCGGCGGCCCGGCGGGCGCGGCCGGGGTGCCCTTCGTGGACGACAGGGCCCGGCCCTTCTTCCGGGACGTGCAGGACCACCTCACGCGGGTGAACGAGTCGGTGGAGGGCCTGGACCGGCTGGTCTCGGACATCCTGTCGGCCCATCTGGCGCAGACCGGCGTCCGGCAGAACGACGACATGCGGAAGATCTCGGCGTGGGCGGCGATGGCGGCGGTCCCCACGATGATCGCGGGGGTCTACGGCATGAACTTCGACCACATGCCCGAGCTGCACTGGCTGTGGTCGTACCCGGTGGTGATCCTGGTGATGGCCGTTCTGGAAGTCCTGCTGTACGGCCTGTTCAAGCGGCGCGGCTGGCTGTGACCGGGGGCCTCAGGCGAACTCCGGGGCGGTGGTCGCGGGACCGCCGAGGGGGTTGCGGCGCTCGGGCATGCGCAGGGACACCATGCGCCGCCAGCCCGCGGCGCGCTCGTAGAGGTACGCGACGCGGACGCCCGCGGCGAGCACCGCCCGCCTGGCCCTGGACCAGCCGAGGATGCGGCCCATGTGGGCCATGACGGCGAGGCTGACGTCCCGGTGGACGCGGATCTCGGCGAGCGCGCACGCGCGCAGGGTGCGCTGGATCAGCCGGCCGTATCCGGAGGCCGCGAAGCGCAGCAGCTCCTCGTGGGTGTAGGCGAGGTGGTCGTCCTCGTCGCGGGAGATCATGCTGACGGCCTTGCCGATCTCCGGGTGGTCGGCGAAGTACCTGCGGAGCAGGTGCATCTGCTCGGCGGCGCGCTGTTCGGTGACCCGGCTGTGCGCCAGGTAGACGATGATGTCCGGCACGCTCAGCGGTTCGTCTCCCCGGAGCGTGTCGTGGGCGAGGCCGATGCCGCGCCGTTCCAGGAGCATGGTGTAGTCGGTCTCGGGCGGGACGGGGACCGGTCGCAGGCCGCGCTTGCGCAGGAGGGCGTCGAAGATCCGCCCGTGCTTGTCCTCGTCCGCGCCGTGCCGTGCGATCTTGGGAGCGAGCGCCTGTTCCCCCTCGGGGACGAGCGCGGCGATCCGTCCGTTCTCCCAGCCGCCCTGCGCCTCACCGCCGGCGGCGATGGAGCAGAAGAGCCGGAAGGAGCGGTCGTCGTCGAGGATCTCCTGGAACACACGCTTCGCCGAAAGCATGAGGGCACCTTTCCGCAGGTCTCCGCAGAGAACGAGTCAATTGCGGCATCGCGGGTGCCGCAACAGCTGCGGCGGCCGGCTGGGCCGGTAGGAGGAGCATCGGGGTCGCGGCGGGAGCGTAACCGCGCGGGCCCGGGCGCGTTGTTCCTCGTGACGGCCGTGGCGGGGACGACCCCGAGCCCCCACCACGGCCGCGGGAAATCGCTACGCGAGTCCGGCGCGTTCCAGGGCCTCGCTGCCGGCGCGCAGGGAGGCGAGTCGTTCCTCCAGGGTGAATCCCGCCGGGGCGAGGCTGAGCGTGGTCACGCCGGCGGCGGCGTAGGCCTGCATCCGTTCGGCGATGCGGTCGACGGAGCCCAGCAGGGTGGTCCTGTCGATGAGGTCGTGCGGGATCGCCGCCGCGGCGCCCTGCTTGTCCCCGGACAGGTACTTCTCCTGGATCTCGGCGGCCTCCTTCTCGTATCCCATGCGCTGCGCGAGCTGGTTGTAGAAGTTCTGCTGCGCGCTGCCCATCCCGCCGACGTACAGGGCGGTGTAGGGGCGGAAGACGTCCGCGAGCCGGGGCACGTCCTTGTCCTCGCCGACGGCGAGCGGCAGGGTCGGGCAGACGTCGAAGCCGTCGAGGGTCCTGCCCGCCTTCTCCCGGCCCGCACGCAGGTACGTGATCGTGGTCTCCTCGAGGTGATCGGCGGACGGGAAGATCAGCAGCGCCCCGTCGGCGATCTCTCCGGTCTGCTCGAGGTTCTTCGGCCCGATGGCGGCGATGTACAGCGGGATGTGCTCGCGCTGCGGGTGCACGGTCAGCTTGATCGGCTTGCCCGGTCCGCCGGGCAGCGGCAGGGTCCAGTGCTCGCCCTCGTACGTCAGCCGCTCGCGGGTCATCGCCTTCCGTACGATCTCCACGTACTCGCGGGTCCGCGCCAGCGGCTTGTCGAACTTGACGCCGTACCAGCCTTCGGAGACCTGCGGCCCGGAGACGCCGAGGCCGAGCCGGAAGCGGCCGCCGGAGAGCGAGTCGAGCGTCGCGGCGGTCATCGCGGTCATCGCGGGCTGGCGGGCCGGGATCTGGAAGATGGCGGACCCCACGTCGATGCGTTCGGTCTGCGCGGCGACCCAGGAGAGCACGGTGGCCGCGTCGGAGCCGTAGGCCTCGGCTGCCCAGCAGACGGCATAGCCGAGCCGGTCGGCCTCCTGCGCCACGGCCAGATTGTCCGCGTCCATTCCCGCGCCCCAGTAGCCGAGGTTGATCCCGAGCTGCATGGCCGACTCCCCTTACCCATGAGTAACGTTCCTGTGGGGGCGACCCTAGCGCGGGTGGGCGGACGATGGGGCGGCACGGGGTGCCCGCGGGCCCCGACCGAGGGGAAATCGGTTATCCACAGGCCCCCACGGCACCAGTTCTGGCCAGTAATCTCGGCCAGCATGGAGCAGAGGCATCTGGGCCGTACCGGCCTGCGCGTGTCCCGGATCGGGCTGGGCACCCTCACCTGGGGCCGGGACACCGACGAGCACGACGCCGCGGACATGCTGAAGGCGTTCTGGGAGGCGGGCGGGACCCTCGTCGACACCGCGGACGTCTACGGCGCCGGGGAGGCCGAGTATCTGCTCGGGCAGCTCATGGAAGGGCTGGTGCCGCGCCGGGACCTGATCATCTCGACGAAGGCGGGGAGCGTACCCGACCCGGACCGCCGTTTCGACGGCTCGCGCGGTCACCTGCTCGCCGCCCTCGACGCCTCCCTGGCCCGCCTCGGCACGGACCACGTCGACCTGTGGCACGTCCACGCCTACGACCCGGACACCCCGCTGGAGGAGACGCTCCAGGCTCTGGACCTGGCGGTGAGCAGTGGGCGTGCCCGTTATGCGGGCGTCTCCAACTTCTGCGGCTGGCAGCTGGCGAAGGCGGCGACCTGGCAGCTCGCGGCACCGGGGACGCGGACCCGGCTGGCGGCCACCCAGATGGAGTACTCACTGCTCCAGCGCGGGGTCGAGCGCGAACTGCTGCCGGCCGCGCTCGACCTCGGTGTGGGGCTGCTGCCGTCCTCCCCGCTCGGGCGCGGCGTGTTGACGGGGAAGTACCGGAACTCCACCCCGGCGGACTCGCGGGGTGCCTCGGAGCACCTGGGGCCGTTCGTCGCGCCGTACCTCGACGACACGGCGACCCGCATCGTGGAGGCGGTGACGACGGCGGCGGACGGGCTGGCGGTGACCCCGCTCCAGGTCGCCCTCGCCTGGGTCCGCGACCGGCCCGGCGTGGCCGCCCCGATCGTCGGCGCGCGCACCGCGCAGCAGCTCACCGCGGCGTTGTCAGTGGAGGCCCTTACTCTTCCTGACGAGATCTGCCGGGCGCTCGACGACGTGTCGGCGCCCGTGCACCGCTATCCCGATCACGACTGGAGCACGCTGTGAGCACGGACCCGGAGACCACGGGGGTCTCCGACGGATCGGCAGGAGACACCGGAAGCGACCCGGACAGCACGTCGGGCGGGACCGGGGCCGGCCAAGGAGCCGAAGAGACAGGCGGCCCGGCCCAGGAGGCCCACGCCTCCGATACCGGCGCACGGGACGCGGGTGAGCCGGCCGAGGACGCCGGGGGCGCCGGGGAAGGCGAAGTGGCTGGGGATACCGGGGGCGCGGGGGGCGCCGGGGAAGGCGAAGTGGCTGGGGATGCCGGGGGCGCCGAGGAGGCCGCGTCCCAGGTCTCCGAGGCGGAGGCCGAACTGGCGGCGCAACGGGTCGAGCGGGAGCGGATCGAGCGGCGGAAGGCCGAGAAGGCGGGACCGGTCGCCGGCGGGGCCAAGCTCAGCGGGAAGGCCGCCGAGCTGCTGGCGGCCGTACGGGCGGTGGAGGGCGGAGACAGGCCCGCGGCCACCGTGTTCGGCGAGCCGGCGCCGGCGCGACGGCGGCCGGCCGCGGAGC